>JBBSHA010000097.1:0-8022 GCA_038253595.1 Candidatus Dormibacterales bacterium | reverse complement strand
TGGTTCGCTGAGAGACCGCGATCGACTCACGGTGTTCTCAGCAGGTGGCCGGACAGGTGGGGCCGGATCCTACCCTCCGTGCACAAACCAGAAGACTGGTGCGAACTCCTGGGGTTGCCGATTCGCGGGCTCAGCCCCACGCCGGACTGTCGCAAGCGAAGTCATACGCAGCGGAGCCAGCTTGGCAAGCACGCGAGGTCCACGTCGATGGCGGCATCCGGCACGTCGTCGAGGTGGGCTTCATAGATGCGGTCCCGCCCGTCGAAAATCGCGTGTACCTCAGCGTCCGCGTCAAGGGGACGCAGGCTTTGTTCTCGTAGGTGGACGTGGAGCCGGTGGCCGTCCAGAATCCAACTACCCGAGTGTCCCGGTTGCAGGTCATCGATCACCTTCACGATGATGGCTGCGGGCTGAGTCGCTCCTATGCGACCGCCGTCGTGTAGTGAATCGAGAGCATCGAGATCCCAAGCCATGGAGTTCATTAGACGCTTGCTGGCCGTGGCCGCTACGAGTGCGTCCGAAAGCGTAACGGCGTGGCGACTCAGGGCGTCCTGCTTTGAAGTTGAGATCGGCAGCAACGGGGCACCCGCCGCATCGGTGCCGGTGAGGTCGCCATTTGATTCGAGCGTTATGCGCCGGTGAACCAGGGCATGGCGGTATTGGCTCAAGGCGGCGTACAGCTGTGCGGTGCGGCTCCAATACGGCGTGGCGCTATCGAGGGGCGGCGGCAGACGGGCCGGCACGTCCCCCTGAGTGAACGCGGTCTTTTCGACAAACGGCCAGCGGCCGCCACTGTCCGGCGCTTTGTTCAGCGCATCGTCATCTCGACGGTGAAATCCAGGATCTTGTGGCAGGCCGCCAACGCCGAACAGCGTCTCCGTTCCCCCGCTATGGAGGACCAAGCCTAACTGCTGACGGCGGAAGGTCTTCCAGCGTCAGCTGGGCGAGATCCGTCAATCCGCTTCGGACCTCATACACTCGGCGGATCAGTAGCGGGAGGGCCGCCCCCAACCAATTCCGTTCGACATCTGTGAGTGCCACCGCAGATGCGGAAGACCCTCCGTATTCCTCGTTGATAGCCGTGAAGATGTAATACGCCTCGCCCGTCAGCAGGGCACCCTCGCTCACCGACCGCCATCGCGTACGGAGCCTCCTTCCAAAGTCATCCTCCACCAGGCGCTGAACAGGAGGATCTGGATAACAGTGGGAGACAATGGTCAGAGTGGCTAAGCCTGCGCTGATGCTGGCCCCGCTCGCACGCAGCGAACCAGCGCATGCGGCAAGTCCCGATCGATTACGTCGGCTGATTCGAAGCGGAAGTCCAATGTTCGCCGGTTGGCGAGTTCAAAGTCTGCCTCCCAGCCCCGGAGGAGAGGATCAGCAGCGGCTCTTGCCGACGCCACATCGGAGAAATGGGTCCGGGGTTTGAGCACCAACTTCAGGTCCCCAAGCTGGCTATCGAACTCACCACCGAGCGATCCGTTCGACACCTCGGCATCGGAGGCCATCTGAACGCCCGCCGGTAGCATTACCCGGTAGCTCAGGGAGAGCACATGTGGAATTGGCACCAGTGCACATGATGGTGTAGCAAGGCCGCGTCATGCCGCCCGGCGCGAGTGCGGTCAGTGGGAGGCGGCCATCAACCGGCCCAGGTAAGGGACAGATCGCCCATCGGGCCGGCCCCGGCTCGATACCATGCTTAGCAAGCGTGCCAGCCCACGACGCCAGCAATCTGACCTCAGCTATCGTGAGCCTCGCGCTGTGACCGATGGCGGGCCGACCGCGCGACGCTCGACCGGGCTTGCGAATGCAGAGATCGGCGCGGCGCACTCGATCGGCACGGGCACCGTCAAGACGCACGTGGCGCGCATCCTCTCCAAGCTGGAGGTTCGTGACCGCGTCCAGGCGGTGGTCTACGCGTACGAGTGCGGTCTGGTCGAGCCCGGGCGCGAAGCGGGTCCGGCGGCACGACCCTAGGCGCTCCCAGGCGCACCACGCGCTCAGCTTCTGAACTCCATGCAGACCCACCATTTCGAGACCGCGGCCGAGTTTCGCGCCTGGCTGGCGGACAACCACGCCACCGAGACTGAGCTGGGCGTCGTCCTCCACAGAAAGGCATCGGGCAAGCCGACCATGACCTGGTCGGACGCGGTCGACCAGGCGCTCTGCTTCGGGTGGATCGACGGCGTCGCGCGCGGCCTCGACGAGACCAGCCGCGTGCAGCGCTTCACGCCTCGGAAGCCGAAGAGCAACTGGAGCGCGGTCAACATCAGGAAGGTGGAAGCGCTCAGGCAGCAGGGGCTGATGACGCCCGCGGGGGAAGCCGCCTTCGCGCGCCGGGAGGAGTCGCGGTCGGCCGTCTACTCCTACGAAAACCGCCATCTGGCGGCGCTCAACCCGGAGCGTGAAGCCCTATTCAGGGCCAACCCCACCGCCTGGGAGTTCTTCTCCAGGCAGCCGCTGGGTTACCGCCAGACCGCGGCCTACGTGGTGATGAGCGCCAAGCGCGAGGAGACCCGATCGAAACGCCTGGCCCGGCTGATCGAGGACTCGGCGGCCGGCCGCCGGCTCCAGAGACTCGGCTAGCGCTGATCGGGGACCGTGGGGCTGCCCTCAGCGTCGCCGGGGAGTGAGCCGGCCAGGTAGCGCTGGAAGGTCGGCGCGTAGCACGCGATCAGGGTCTCCGGGTCGGCGCTGGCGATCGGCTCGATGCGGATCACGAACCGGGCCATGGCCAGGCCGACCAGCTGCGAGCCGACCAGGCCCGCCCGGAGCCGGGGTTGGGGCATGTCCAGGGCTTCGGCGAGCCGGCCGATCACCTCGCGGGCAAAGAACTCTCGCATCATGCTCGCCGCGTTCTCGTTGGTGGCGGACGCCCGGATCAGCCCCACCAGGGTCCCCCCCGCGGCCCAGTCGGCTCCCCAGACGGCCAGGATGCTTCGTAGCAGGCGCTCGCCGAGACCTTCGATGCCGCCGGCAATGAGTTCCGGCAGCAGCTCACGAGGGTTGACCGGCAGCTTCAGCGCGGCCACCAGGAGCCGGTCCTTGGACCCGAAGTAGTGGTGGACGAGGGCCGGATCGACACCGGCCTGGGCGGCGATGCTGCGGATGGTGGCGCGGTCGTAGCCATCCCTGCTGAAGCAGGCCCTCGCCGCGTCCAGGATCGCCTCCCGGTTGGGCGGCGAGCCGGGCGCACGGCCGGTGCGCACTCCCCTGCGTCGAGCTGTCGCGGTCACGCCGAGCAGTCTACCCGGCATCTCAACGCTCGTTGACATAAACAGCATCAGCCGGCTAGAATTCAACGCATGATGACATCAACGGATGGTGAGCCCAGAAGGGTCGTCCCGGGGCTCCTGATCGCATTCGGTGCCGGCCTGGTCGGGGTGCTGGTCGCCCTTGGGCTGGGCCTGCTGACCTTTGGCGTCCAGGCCACGGTGGACCCCCGTCACCTGCCCCTGGCCGTGGGGACCGTCGACGCCGGGGCTTCCCCCGCTGTGGCTCAGATCGCCCGGAGGGTGGCAACCCAGGGGGGAGATCGGGTCGACTGGCACACGGTCAATTCGCGGGCCGAGGCCGAACGCCTCCTCGACCAGAAGCAGATCTACGGTGCCCTGCTCTTCAGCGCCGGGTCAGGTGGCGTCCGGGCGACAGTCGTCGTCTCGGGTGCCTTGAACCCGAACGCCACCCAGATCGCGCAGCCGATCCTGGTGCAGGTCGGGGACGGCATCGCCCGGGCGGCGCCGGTCCAGGTAGTCACCGTCCGCCCGACCTCGGCGGCCGGCCGCACGCTCCCGCTCGCCGCCGGCACTCTGCTCTGGCTGGCGGCCCTGATCTGCAACGTCCTCGTGGTGGCGGTCGCGCCCACGCTGCGCGGCGGCCGGTCGCTGGGCCGGCTGGCGACGCTCGGCGCGGCCGTCACTGCCGCGGCCCTGGGTACCGGCATGGTGCGCGGCCTGGCCTGGGTGTGGGACTCCGGGCTCCCCATCGGCTGGGACGTCATCGAGTTCATCGCGCTGGTGGCAGCCAGCTTCGCGCTCCTCCAGGCAGGTCTTTTGCGCTGGCTGGGCATGGCCGGGATGGGCCTGCTGGCGCCCCTCTACCTGATGGCTCCGGCGATCGCCGGGTTGCCCCCCGAGATTCTCAACCCGGTGTACCGGGCCGCGCTCTGGAGCTGGACCCCGTTTCGCTTTGCCGCCGAGGGCCTGCGCAGCCTGATTTTTCTGAGTGGCGGCGCTCCCGACGTGCAGAACGCCGTGCGGGTATTTGCCGGCATCGGCCTGGCCGGACTGCTCCTGACCCTCGCACCGAAGCCGCATCGGCGCCGGGCCGAGACGAGCGAGCCATGCGCCGCGCCGCGGTGAGCTGACGCCATCGCGGTGCGCGCATCGCGCCGGCCGGGCTTCGATATGCAGGGCACCAGTTCCTGGTCACCATGGCTACGCAGATCTCGCAGGTGATTGTCCAACGTCGTGGTGTCCCTCAACGGCTGACGCCGATCACGCCGGCCGCGGCCAGCCTCTCCAGGTCCGCGGCCGCCAGTCCCAGCTCCTCGCCCAGGACGCGGGCGGTGTGCTCACCGACCCGCGGGCCGCCCCAGCGGAGCCGGCTTGGAGCCTCGCTGAAACGGGGCACGAATCCAGGCATCGCGAGCTTTCCGACCGCTCCCGGACCGTCCGCCTCCAGGATCATGTCCCGGGCCCCGAACTGGGGGTCGCGGACGATGTCGGCGATGCTGTAAACGGGCGCCGCGGGCACGCCGGCGCCGTTGAGCAGCTCCCAGATCTCCTCCACCGTGTGCCTGCGCGTCCACTCCGCGATGACCTCATCGAGCGCCGCCGAGTTGGCGCGCCGGGCCTGATTGCCGGCGAACCTGGGATCCCGGGGCAGGTCGGGGAGCCCGATCGCCGCTGCGAAGCGGGCGAAGATCGACTCCCCGTTGGCGCCGATGGTGATGTAGCGGCCGTCCGAGCTGGGATAGCTGTTGGAGGGAGCGGAGCCGGGAAGCGTGTTGCCCTGCCGCTCCCGGACTGCGCCAGAGTGAACGTACTCGGGCAGGATGCCCTCCAGGAGGCTGAACACGGCCTCGTGGAGCGCCACGTCGACCAGCTCTCCCCGGCCCGTGGCGCCGCGCCGGCGGAGCGCGGCCAGGGTCCCGATCGTGGCGTACAGCGCGGCGACGGCGTCGCCGATGCTGATGCCCATCTTGAGCGGCGGCCGGTCGGGGAACCCGGTCACGTAGCGCAGGCCGCCCATCGACTCGCCGGTGCTGCCGTAGCCGGGCCGGTCGCGGTAGGGGCCGTCCTGGCCGAACCCGGAGATGCGGACCAGGACCAGACCCGGGTTGGCCTCCCGCAACCGGTCCGGGCCCAGGCCCCAGGACTCCAGGCGGCCGGGCCGGAAGTTCTCGACCAGGACATCGACCCGCTCCGCCAGGTGCCGGACCAGTTCCTGACCCTCGCGCCGCCGGAGATCGATGGCCACCGACTCCTTGTTGCGCGACTGCACCATCGACCACAGGGATCCCTCGTCGGTGACGACGCTCCACGTCCGCAGGGGGTCGCCCACGCCCGGGGGCTCGATCTTGAAGACCCGGGCGCCCATGTCGGCGAGCTGGCGGGTGCAGAAGGGGCCCGCGATCAGCGATCCCAGCTCCAGCACCCGCAGCCCTTCCAGCTGGCCCAGGGAGTCGCCCGCCACCTCCGGCAACCTACCATTCACGGGATCGCGAGAGCGGCAATCGGGACCGCCGGGACCGGGCCAGGGTACTCACGCGCGAGAGGTGAGCACCGGCGAGCCGGCCGGCGAGGAGGAAGCAATGGACTTGAGGGAGATCAACCGCAGCACCATCGAGCGGTTCCGGGCCGGCGGCGAAATCGAGGGCATGCACCGCGAACGGCTGCTCCTGCTCACCACCGCCGGGCGGCGCAGCCGCCGGCCGCACACGACCCCGATGATGTTCCACCGCGACGGCGACCGGCTGCTGGTGATCGCCTCCAACATGGGGGCCGCCCGGCATCCGGACTGGTACCTCAACCTGGTCAGGAACCCGGCGGTGAAGGTGGAGGTCCAAGACGAGGGCTACGACGCGGTGGCGGCCCCCCTCGTGGGAGAGGACCGGGCCCGGCTGTGGGCGCTGCTCAAGGAGCACTACCCCTTCTTCTCCGAACACGAGGCCAAGACCGAGCGCACCATCCCGGTCGTGGCGCTCACCAGGGCCTGACCCGCGCGGTGGGGCGGCGAGCGGTGGCAGTGCTTGCGCCGCCGGCCGCCCCCGGCCGGGCGCCGATAATCGGGGCATGCCTTACCAATTAGACCTCCGCGAGATCCAGAAACCGCTGAAGGAGCGCTACCGGGCCGACCCCGTCTCGGCTCAGGTGGTCACCGGCGCCCGCAGCCTGCCCAGCGACCTCGCCGATCCGCGTCACTGCGCGGTGGCCCCGGTGGACTTTCCCGAGGCCGGGATCCGGTCCGGCCTGCACCCGGCCGCCGGCGGCGCCGGTGACCGGCCCTGCTCCGGCGACGTGCTGGCGATGGCCCTCGCCATCTGCGAGGAGAGCACGCTCCGCTCGGTCGCCGCCAACCTCGGTATCGAACTCGAATCCGTCGCCGTGCACGTCGACATCAACTGGGACTTCCGGGGCACGATGGGGATCGACCGCGAGGTGCCGGTCGGGGCCACCGGCATCACCATGCAGACCCGGGTGAGGTTCGCCGAGGGCGTCGATGAGGAGCGCGCCCAGCGCCTGCTGGCGAGCGCCGAGCGCTACTGCTCGACCCTCCAGACCCTGCGCCACGGCGTGGCCGAGGTGAAGACCGAGTTCGCGATCGAGCCGTAGCCGGGCGTGCCCGGAGCGGGCGTCAGCCGGAGCCGGCCGTCCGCTCCAGCAGGCGCTCGGCGACGGCGAGCAGCCCGGGCGCCATGATGTCGGGGACCGGGAAGACGGCGTCCGGATAGGAGCGCTCGTCGGTGGTCACGAACGCCGTCCGCATCCCGGCCCGGGCCGCCCCCGCGATGTCCCAGGCGTGGGCCGCCACCATCCAGGCCTCCCCCTCGATCCGGTCCAGGGCCAGCCGGTACACCTCGGGGTGGGGCTTGGTCCGGCTGACGGCGTCCGAGGAGAGAACGTCGCTGAACAGGTCGCGCACCCCGCCCTGGAGGAGCAGGCTCTCGGTCGCCTCCAAGCCGCCCTGCGTCAGGGCCACCAGGCGCCAGCCGGCACCGGCCAGCCGGCTCAGGGCCGGCTTCAGCTCGGGGTGGGCGTCCATCTCGGCGAACGCCCGCATCACGGCGTCGATCTGCGCCGCAGAGGGGTCGACGGCCGCCTCCCGCAGCGACCGGGGCAGGTCGGCCCGCAGCATCTCCCGGAGCGGCCGGTAGCCACCGGAGTGGCTGAGGGCGAAGGCGTCCCGGAGCGACTGCGCGAACCAGAGGTCGAAGGCCAGGGCGGGCGCGCCGCACCGGACCACCTCCCGGCGCGGGCCCTCCAGCGAGAAGCAGGTGCCGATAATGTCGAACACGGCCGTGGGCGCCATCCCCGCCAGTCTGCCTCAAGAGCCGCTCGCGGCGATTGACGGGCGCCCCCCCGGTCTGAATACTCACGGGGTCATCAGCAACAGCCTGCTCTCGGTCACCGACGTCAGCATCCGTTTCGGCGGCATCGTGGCCCTGAACCGGGTCTCGTTCGACGTCCCCGAGGGCACCATCGTCGGCCTCATCGGCCCCAACGGCGCGGGCAAGACAACGGCCTTCAACTTGATGACCGGTGTCTACCCCTGCACCAGCGGCCGTGTCCTCCTCGCCGGCAAACGCATCGACGGCAAGTCCACCTCCCACATCAACCGCGCCGGCGTCGCCCGGACGTTCCAGAACATCCGGCTCTTCGGTGGCCTTTCGGTGCTCGATAACGTGACCGTCGCCTTCCACCGCCCCGCGATGTTCGGCCTGTTGCGGACGATCTTCCGAACCCCCCGCTTCATCCGCCAACAAGCCCAAGCCGCCGATGACGCCCTCGCACTCCTCTC
>JBBSHA010000096.1:0-8046 GCA_038253595.1 Candidatus Dormibacterales bacterium | reverse complement strand
GCCACCATCCTGTTCGCCGGGGCGGGGCTCCTGATCCTACTGGCCCGGATCCCGAACCCGGACCGGGCCGGGCCGGCGGGGGACGTCCACCCATTCAAGCGGGTGGCCCTGGAGCTCAAGGAGGGCACCGACGCTCTCCGCTCCTCGCCGCTCCTGCTGCTCAGCTTCATCGAGCTCTCGCTGGCGGTGCTGGTGATGTTCACGATGTTCACCCTCGCCCCCGCCTACGTCACCCAGGTGATCGGGATCGAGGCCCAGGACAGCTACCTGGTCCTGGTCCCGGCGACCCTGGGCGCTCTGGTCAGCGCGGCCGTCCTGGGCCAGGTGGGCCGCGGCGCGGACAAGGCCAGGCTGCTGGTCGGGGCCCTGCTCGTCACCGGCCTGACCCTGCTCCTGATGGCCGCGGCCCCGGCGGCGATGCGCCAGGCACCGCAGCTTCGGGACCACACCCGCGCCTTCGGGGCGGTGCTCGGCGCGCTGCTGGGGCTGGAGTTCGGCACCCTCCTGATCCCGGCGCTGACCTACCTGATGGAGAACACCGAGGACGCCATCCGGGGGCGGATCTTTGCGCTCCTCTTCACCGTCATCAACGGCGTCACCGCCATCCCCGTGCTGCTGGCGGCGGCGCTCTCCGACTGGTTCGGGACCGACCGGGTCATCTTCGGGCTCGGCCTGCTCCTGGCCGGCACCGGCGCCCTCATCGCGCGCTTCGCCCGGCGCGCCTTCGCCGCAGCAGCAGCGCCCCCCCGATGACCGCCACCACCGCGGCCAGGCCGCCCAGGCCGACGTTGCGCACCACCTGCTCGACCAGGCCGAAGTTGTGGCCCAGGTAGTAGCCGATCGCGCCCACCAAGGTGGCCCAGGCCAGCCCTCCCACCAGGCTGTACAGCTGGAACCACCAGAAGGGCATCCGTGACATCCCGGCCATGACCGACGCCCACGTCCTGAGGCCGATCACGAAGCGGCCACCGACGATCGCCCAGCCCCCGTAGCGGGTGAAGAACAGCTCGCTCCTGGCCATGTGGCCGGGATTCAGGTGGAGCAGGTGGCGGAAGCGCTCCACGAACGGCCGGCCACCCCGGTAGCCGACCACGTAGCCGAGGTCGGCGCCGATCACGGCACCGAGGGCCCCGACCAGCACGACCAGCCGGATGTCGAGGTGACCGGCGGCCGCGTAGGCCGCCACGGCCAGCAGCATGGTCTCGCCGGGGAAGGGGATGCCGGCGCTCTCGACGAGAATCCCAAGGCCCGCGGCGGGGTAGCCGATGGCGTCGGCGAAGGCCCGGATGTCGAAGTGCAAGGGCTTGCTATTCTGGCGATCCCATGGACGACCACGCTGTCCACGAGGACGACGCCAAGCCGCTGAACAAGCTCCGGCACTCGAGCGCCCACGTCCTGGCGGCCGCCGTCACCGAGCTCTTCCCCGGTGTCAAGTGCGCGTTCGGCCCGTGGGTCGAAAACGGCTTCTACTACGACTTCGAGTTCCCCCTGCCGGTCGGCGAGGGTGAGCTGCCGCGGATCCAGAAGCGGATGTACGAGCTGATCAACCGGAGGATCCCTTTCGAGCCGGTGCGGCTGCCCCGAGAGGAGGCGATCGCCCGTTTTCGCGAGCTCGGCCAGGACTACAAGCTGGACGTGATCGAGAACGAGGCCCGGGGTGACCAGGTCATCAGCTGCTACCGGACCGGGGACTACCTGGACGTCTGCCGGGGCCCCCACGTGGCGGACGCCGGCGAGATCAGGGGCCTGAAGCTGCTGCGGGTGGCCGGCGCCTACTGGCGGGCCGACGAGAAGAACACCCAGCTGACCCGCATCTACGGCACCGCCTGGCCCAGCCCGGAGGAGCTCGAGGACTACCTGCGGGCGCTCCGGGAGGCCGAGCAGCGCGACCACAAAAAGCTGGGGCCCCAGCTCGGGATCTACAAGCTCGACCCCCGGGCCGGCCTGGGCAACGTGCTCTGGCTGCCCAACGGCGCCACCATCCGCCGCGAGCTGGAGCGCTGGATCGTGGACGAGGAGCTGGACCGCGGCTACCAGCACGTGGTGACCCCGGTGGTGGGCAACCTCGACCTCTACCGGCAGAGCGGCCACCTCGAACGCTACGCGGACTCCATGTTCCCGCCCATGCGGACCGAGGACGGGGGCGAGCTGCAGCTGCGGCCGATGAACTGCCCCCACCACATCCTGGTCTACGAGTCGGAGCCCCGCAGCTACCGCGACCTCCCCTTCCGGGTGGCCGAGATCGGCGGCAACTACCGCTGGGAGAAGTCGGGGGAGCTGATGGGGATGATCCGGGTCCGCTCCTTCGCGCTCAACGACGCCCACATCTTCTGCACCCCCGAGCAGCTGCCCGGCGAGATCGCGGACGTGATCCGGCTGGCGCGCCACTTCATGGCCGTTCTGGGCGTCACCGACTACCGCTATCGGCTCTCGGTGCGCGACCGGGAGAGCGCCAAGTACGCCGGCGGCGACGAGGAGTGGGCCAGCGCCGAGCGGGCCCTGGCCGGAGCGCTGGAGTCCCTGGACGAGGTCTACGAGCTGGGCCGCGGGGATGCCGCCTTCTACGGTCCCAAGATCGACTTCCAGGTCCGCGACGCCCAGCGCCGCGAGTTCACCAACAGCACCGTTCAGGTCGACTTCCAGATGCCCGAGCGCTTCGGGCTCGAGTACACGGCCGCCGACGGCTCCAAGCAGCGGCCGGTGATGGTGCACCGGGGCGCCTTCGGGGCCATGGAGCGGATGGTCGCCTACCTGATCGAGCAGTACGCGGGCGCCTTCCCGACGTGGCTGCACCCGGTCCAGGTGGCGGTGCTGCCGATCTCCGAGGCCAGCGCCGGCTATGCCCGCGAGGTGGTGGCGCGGCTGCGCATCGCCCGGGTCCGGGTGCTGCTGGACGATGGCCCCGACCGAATCGGCCGGAAGATCCGGGACCTGCAGCGCCAGAGGGTGCCCTACATGGCGGTGGTCGGCGAGCGCGAGGCGGAGAGTGGCGAGGTCTCGGTCCGCAACCGGGCCGGCGACCAGCGCGAGGAGGGACTGGAGGATTTCCTGGGCCGGTTGCTGGTCGAGATCGCCGAGCGTCGGCGCTAACCCGGCGCAGGCGCGGCGGCGCTGAGTGGTAGACTGCCGAGCGTTGCAAGTAGGGGTGCCGCCCCTCACCTCGTGGGCTCGCCGGAATGCGGTCGGGCACCGGAGAGGTTCGTAGAGAGCGGACGGTCCCTGCCGTCCGTTTTTGTTTATTGCAGGAGAGCGAAGCGCAGCTGAACACGGCGAAGGTGGCGACCCATAGCCTTTAAGGAGCTCCGGATCAACGAGCAGATCCGCTCCCACGAGGTGCGGCTGATCGATGACCAGAACAACCAGCTCGGGGTTCTGAGCCTGGAGACGGCCCAGCGGATCGCGACCGAGAAGGGGGTCGACCTGGTGGAAGTGGCTCCTCAGGCCCAACCCCCGGTCTGCCGGCTGATGGACTACGGACGGTTCAAGTTCGAGACCATCAAGAAGGAGAAGGACCAGCGGCGGCGGCAGAACGTCATCAAGCTCAAGGAGATGAAGCTGCGGCCGAAGGTGGCCGAGCACGACTTCCAGACCAAGTTCAGGGGTGTCAGGACGTTTCTCGAGCAGGGTGAGAAGGTCAAGGTGACGATCATGTTCAGGGGCCGCGAGATGGTCCACCAGGAGATCGGGCGGCGGCTCCTGGACAAGGTGGCCGAACACGCCAAGCAGATCGCCGTCGTCGAGCGGGCACCGATCATGGAGGGCCGCAACCTCTTCATGATCCTGGCCCCCACCCACCGGCCCGAGAAAGCGGCTCTGAGGCCCGGCGACAACGAGACCAACGGCGTCGCCCCGGCAAGCAAGGAGGCTGCCCAACCCAGTGCCTAAGATCAAGACCCGCAAGGGACTCGCCAAGCGGATCCGGGTCACCCGGAACGGCAAGCTGGTGCGCAAGCATTCGTGGAAGAGCCACCTGCTCGAGCACAAGTCGGCCAAGCGCAAGCGCGGCTACCACTCGGCCCCGCTGGTCGCCGCCTCGGACGTGAAGACCGTCCGGCGGGCGCTGGCGGTCTAAGGCCATGGCCCGCGTCAAGAGGGGGGTCACCGCCCACCGCCGCCACAAGGCGATCCTGGACCGTGCCAAGGGATTCCGGCTCTCCAAGAAACTGCTCTTCCGGCCCGCCAACGAGGCGGTCCTGCATGCCCTGGCCTACGCCTACCGTGACCGGCGCCAGCGCAAGCGTGACTTCCGCCAGCTCTGGATCGCCCGCATCAACGCGGCCTCGCGCCAGGGTGGCCTGCCCTACAACAGATTCATGCACGGCCTCCGCCAGGCCGGGGTGGAGATCGACCGCAAGATGCTGGCCGACCTGGCCGTGCGTGACAGCGGCTCCTTCGCCCAGCTGGTGGAGGTTGCCAAGAACAGCCTCTAGCAGGTGATGAAAAAGGTCGGCGAGGGCTGCGGTGTCCGGGTGGTCCAGGTGCAAGGATGAGCCGAGCACCGCAGCCCGCGCACTTTGAGTGCGTAAGCGTGGAGCGCAGAAAGGTGACGCCGCAGATGGGCCGCATGGGCGCCGCAGATCCGCCGATTCCTTTCTCCACAGCCTGCTAGTGTCCGGCACTGATGCCGGTGACATTGGTGCCCGGCACCGGGGCGCTGGTCCGCTGATCGGAAGCACCAGCAACGTGCTGGTCCGCAGGCTCCGGCGGCTGGGGTTGCGCCGCGAGCCCGGCAGCGTCCTGCTCGAGGGTCCCCGGGTGGTGGGTGAGGCGGCGGGCTGCGGGATCCACCTCGAGCTGCTGGCAATTCGCGAGGGCGAGAGTTTCGACGCGCCCGCGGACCGGCTGGTGGTGCTCACCGAGCGGGTCTTCGCCTCCGCCAGCCAGACCCTGACCCCCCAGGGCGTGCTCGCCATCGGCCGGGCCGAGGCGGCCCCGGTGGAGGCGGCACTGGCGGCCGCGCGGGAAGCCGGCTGGCCGCTGGTAGTCCTCGACGGCGTCCAGGACCCCGGCAACGTGGGCGCCATCGCGCGCACCGCGGCGGCGGCCGGAGCCCCGGCCCTGGTAGTGCTGGAGGGGGGCGCCGATCCTTTCGGGGCCAAGGCGGTGCGGGCGTCGGCGGGCAACATCTTCCGGCTGGTCGTGGCCCGGGCCGGCTGGCCGGAGCTGGCGGGCCTGGCCGGCTGGGGGGCCGCCGCCGACGGCACCGGCCTGGGCGGCGTGGCCCTCCAGGAGGCGGGGCTGATCGCCTTCGGCAGCGAGGCCCGCGGCCTGCGCCGCGCCGATCTGCCCCGGGTGGCGGTGCCGATGGCCCCCGGCGTCGAGTCCCTGAACGTGGCCGCCGCCGCCGCCGTGCTCCTGTTCGAGATCCGGCGCCGGCTGGACTCCGGGTGTTGACTCCCGCGGCCGACCCCGCCACGATCGCCGAGCGGGCGCGCGCCGCGATCGCTCAGGCGGCCGGCGCCGAGGCCCTGGAGGACCTGCGGATCCGGTTCCTGGGCCAGAAGAGCGAGCTGATGGCGCTCACCGGCGTGTTCCCCAGCCTGCCCAAGCCGGAACGTGCGGCCGCCGGCCAGGCGTTCAACGCCGCCAAGCGCTCGATCACCGAGGCGCTCGCCGCCCGCGCCGCGGAGCTGGAGCAGGGCCGCCTCTCCGACCTCGCCCGCCGGGATGCGATCGACGTCAGCTTCCCCGGCATCCCACCCGCCAGCGGGCGCCTCCACGTCCTGACCCTGGTCCAGCGCGAGATCGAGACCATCCTGGAGGGGATCGGGTACCACGTCGAGGAGTGGCCGGAGGTGGAGACCGACTGGTACAACTTCGAGGCCCTGAACCTGCCCCGGGGCCACGCCTCCCGCGACGTGCAGGACACCTTCTTCTTCAATGAGTCGGAGGACCTGCTGCTGCGCACGCACACCTCGCCGGGCCAGATCCGGACCATGGAGAAGTTCCGCACCCCCCCGATCTACGCGATCATCCCGGGCCGGACCTACCGGCGCGACGCCACCGACGCCACCCACCTCGCCCAGTTCATGCAGCTGGAGGCGATCGCAATCGACGAGGGCCTCTCCGTGGGCGACCTCAAGGGGACCATCCTCTACTTCGCCCAGTCCCTCTGGGGGACCGAGCGCCAGGTCCGGATCCGGCCCAATCACTTCCCCTACACCGAACCCAGCTTCGAGTTCGACCTCTCCTGCGGGGTGTGCGACGGCCGCGGCTGCCGCAGCTGCGGCGGCGACGGCTGGCTGGAGGTGGGGGGCTGCGGCATGATCCATCCCCAGGTCCTCCGCAACGGAGGCATCGACCCCGAACGCCACAGCGGTTTCGCCTGGGGTTTCGGCATCGAGCGGATGGCGATGCTGAAGTACGACATCGAGAACATCCGTCTCTTCTACGAGAACGACCTCCGCTTCCTGGAGCAGTTCTAGTGTCCGGCCCGAGCCCGGAGCAGTTCTGATGCGGGTCAGCCTGGAGTGGCTCTGCGAGCTGGCCGGGTTCCGGGAGATCACCGCCGCCCAGGCGGCCGAGGTGCTGACCATGGCCGGCTGGCAGGTCGACGAGCTGGTGGTCCTGGACCTCCACGAGCTCCTGGTCGGCCGCGTCATCAGCCAGGATCCCCATCCGACCTCGACCAAGCCGCTCTGGATCCACCAGGTCGACGTGGGCGGCGATCAGGCACGCCAGATCATCGCGGGGGCGCCCAACGCGGTGCCCGGGAGCCTGGTCGCGGTGGCTCTGCCCGGGGTCACCGTGCCCAGCGGCATCACCGTGCGGGACGCCAGGATCGCCGGCCACGCCGCCCGGGGCATGCTCTGCTCGGCGGCCGAGCTGAACCTGGGGGACGACCACTCCGGCATCCTGCTGCTCGACGAGGGCGAGCCCGGCCGCCGTTTGGACGAGGTGTTGCCAAGCGGGGGGGCGGTGCTCGAGGTCGACGTCACCCCCAACCGTCCCGACTGCCTCAGCCACCTGGGCCTGGCCCGGGAGCTGGCGGCGGCGATGGGCCGGAGCCTGGGTCGCGACTTCATGCCCGCTTTCACCGGAGGCGTGGAGCCGCCCGGCGGCGAGCTGGTGAGCGTGGAGATCGAAGCGCCCGACCTGTGCCGCCGCTACATCGCGGCGGTGGTGACCGGGCTCACGGTGGGCCCGTCCCCGCGCTGGATGCAGCGCCGGCTGCGGTCCGCCGGGCTGCGGCCGATCAGCAACGTGGTCGACGTGACCAACTACGTCGCCCTGGAGTACGGCCAGCCCCTGCACGCGTTCGACCTGGGGAAGCTGGAGGGGGGCGCCATCCGGGTCCGGCGGGCGCGCGCCGGGGAGGAGCTGCTCTGCCTCGACGGCGAGCTGCGCCGGCTGACCGGCGAGATGCTGGTGATCGCCGACGCCGTCCGCCCGGTCGGGCTGGCGGGCGTGATCGGGGGCGCCGAGAGCGCGGTCGGCGAGGGCACCCGGGAGATCGTCCTGGAGGCGGCCAACTTCGACGGTCGCAACGTCCGCGCCACCTCGCGGACGCTTCGCGTGCGCACCGAGGCCTCGAGCCGCTTCGAGAAGAACATCTCCCCGGAGCTGGCGCTGGCAGGGGCGCGCCGCGCCGCCATCCTGCTGGCCGAGGTCGCCGGCGGCGAGGTCCACGTCGGCTGGCCCGACCTCTACCCGAGCCCCCAGGAGCCGGTCCGGGTGGCCTTCCGGCCGGAGCGTATCGACCGCATCCTGGGCACCCACGTGCCGCTGGAGGACATGGAGGCGATTCTCCGCCGGCTCGATTTCCAGGTCCGCGTGGGCGAGGCGGGGGAGTGGGAGGTGCTGCCGCCCGTGTTCCGGCTCGATGTCACGATCCCCGAGGACGTCGCCGAGGAGGTGGGCCGCATCCACGGCTACGACAAGGTTCCACCCACCCTGCCGGGGGCCCGTCGGACCCGCTGGCACCCGGCCCGGCCGGGCCTGGAGCGGCGCCTGGACGGGCTCCGCCACGAGCTGGCCGGGAGTGGCCACACCGAGGTGGTCACCCCGGCTCTGGTCTCGGGGGCGCTGCTGGACCGGCTGGGCATC
>JBBSHA010000095.1:0-8066 GCA_038253595.1 Candidatus Dormibacterales bacterium | reverse complement strand
CGGTAGCGGCGCTGGTCGTCGTCCGAGGAGTGGGAGGTGAAGCGGGCAACCTGGGCAGCGATCAGGGTCGGGCCCTCGCCGGCGCGGGCCCGCTGGACCGCCACCCGCGTGACCTCGTACAACGCGAACGCGTCGCCGCCGTCGACCGTCACGCCGACCATGCCGTACCCCCGGGCCCGCTTGGCGACCGAGTCCACGCCCATCTGGAGGCGGTGGGGCACCGAGATCGCGTAGTCGTTGTCCTGGACGATGCAGATCAGGGGCAGCCGGTGGACGCCGGCGAAGTTGAGGCCCTCGTGCCAGTCGCCCTTGGAGGTGCTGCCCTCGCCGAGGCAGGTCACGGTCACCTCGTCGAGCCCCTGCACCCTGCTGGCGTAGGCGATCCCGGCCGCGTGCACCACCTGGGTCGCCACCACGCTCGAGGTGGTCACGATGCGCGCCCGCCGGAGGCCGAAGTGGGACGGCATCTGGCGGCCGCCCGAGCTGGGGTCGGCCGCCCGCGCGTAGACCGAGTACATGAAGTCGAGCGCGGTCAGGCCCATGGCGATGCAGAAGGCGAGGTCGCGGTAGTAGGGGACCAGCCAGTCGACACCCGGCCGGAGCGCTGCGGCCGCCCCCACCTGGGCCGCCTCGTGGCCCTGGCCGGAGATCACGAAGGGCGCCTTGCCCTGCCGGTTGAGCACCCACATGCGGCGATCGATGGCCCGGGCCAGCACCATCTGCCGGTACATCTCGACGAGCTGGGCCGGCTCGAGGCCACGGGCCGGAAGCGGCGGGGCGGGCTCGGGCGCGGCACTCATCCCGTCGAGTATCCCGCTCCGATAAGGCGCCCGCGGCGGCCGCCGCCCGGACACGTGCAAATCCGCGTGTCTAGACTGGAGGCAAGCGGGCGCGAGGAAATCGCAACCGCCGGAGGTCAGGCGACATTTCATTTGCTGCCGAGGTCAAGAACGAACTGGCGGGGCTCACGCCGGCCCGCCCCTGCTGTCAGCTGAGCGAGATGCTCGGCATCTTCTACTCCACGAAGGGTCGGCTGATCAAGAACGGCGACGCCCAGGCGGCCTACTTCCCGTTGCTCCGCAACACGACCGCCCGCAAGGTCGTCCGCCTGGCCCGGATGCTGGGCGGCATGGAGGCCAAGTACCAGGCGGTGAAGAGCGCCAAGCAGATGGCCTTCTTCATAGAGCTGCCGCTGCCCCAGGGCATGGAGGAGTCCTTCAGCCAGCCCGCGGCCCGGGCCTTCCCCGACTCGCCCTGCGACCGCAAGGCGCTGCTGCGGGGGATGTTCATGGGCTGTGGATCCGTCAACGCGCCGTCCGCCCGCCACCACCTGGAGTTCGTGGTGCCCACACTGGGCTGGGCGACGGCCCTGATCCGGCTCTTCCACGACCAGGGCATCAGAGCCGGGATGATGGAGAGGACCGGCCACCACGTGCTCTACGTCAAGGAGGGCGACGGCATCGTCCGCACCCTCTCTCTGATCGGCGCGTCGCGGGCCGTCCTCGAGTTCGAGAAGGTGCGCGTGGTGCGGGAGGTGAGCGGCAGCGTCAACCGCCGGCTCAACTTCGAGACCGCCAACATCGACAAGACCATCGGCTCGGCCACCCGCCAGATCAGCGCCATCGAGCAGCTGGTGCGGGAGGGCAGGCTGGAGCGGCTGTCGCCGGCCCTCCAGGAGATGGCCCGGGCCCGCCGCACCAGCCCCGAGCTGAACCTGGCCGACCTGGCCAGGAGGATGCGGCTCTCCAAATCGGCGGTCAACCACCGCCTGCGCCGCCTGGTCGACGTCGCCGAGGGGGCGGCGGGCGAGGGCGACGACGAGGAGGCCCCCGCCCGGATCCACACTCGCACCGCCTAGCAGGCTGGCCTGCTGAGCACGGGGGCCGCGCTTCTGGGCCTGGCCGGGCCCGCAGCCTAGTATTTGAGTCCGAAACCCCAAGTCGCCTTTTCGGGCGTCCTCGTCCTTTCAGTTGGAGGCACCGGCATGTCCATCAAGGTCGGCATCAACGGCTTCGGGCGCATCGGGCGCAACATCTTCCGGGCGGCGAGCCAGCTCAACCCCGAGCTCGAGGTGGTCGCCGTCAACGACCTCGGCGAGGCGGCCACCTTTGCCCACCTGCTGAAGCACGACACCGCCCTGGGCACGTTCGGTCCGCGGGTGGAATCGAGCCCGGACAGCATCGTGGTGGACGGCCGGACGGTGCGCTTCCTGACCGAGCGCGACCCCGGCCAACTGCCCTGGCGGGAGCTGGGGGTGGACGTGGTGGTGGAGTCGACCGGGCTGTTCACCGATGCCGCCCGGGCCCGCGTCCACATCGAGCGTGGGGGAGCCCGCAAGGTCGTCATCTCGGCCCCTGCCACGAACGCCGACTACACCGTGGTGATGGGTGTCAACCACCGGGGTTACGACCCGGACCGCCACAGCGTGGTCTCCAACGGTAGCTGCACCACCAACTGCCTGGTGCCGCTGGTGAAGGTCCTCAACGACCGCTTCGGCATCGAGCGGGGAATGATGACCACGATCCACGCCTACACTGCCGACCAGCGGCTGCAGGATCTTCCCCACAAGGACCTGCGCCGGGCCCGGGCCGCCGCCGACAACATCATCCCCACCTCGACCGGAGCCAACCGGGCGGTGGCCGAGGTGATCCCCGAGCTGGCCGGGAGGTTCGCCGGGATGGCGTTTCGGGTCCCGCTGCTGGACGTGTCGGTGGTCGACCTGACCGTCGAGCTGAGCGCGGGGACCAGCGTGGAGGCGATCAATGCCGCCTTCGACCAGGCGGCGGCCGGCGACCTGCGGGGCATCCTCCAGGTCAGCCGCGAGGAACTGGTGTCATCGGACTTCAAGAACAACCCCCACTCCTCGATCCTCGACGCCCCCTCCACACTCATGGTCGGCGACCGGTCGGCCAAGGTCGTCAGCTGGTACGACAACGAGTGGGCCTTCAGCTGCCGCATGGTCGACCTGGTCACCCACATTGCGGAGCGCCTCTAGATGAACGACTCCCGACCGTGAAGGCGTCCTACCAGGGGGCCCAGGTGGGCGGCCGGCGGGTGCTCCTGCGGGACGACCTCAACGTCCCGCTGCGGGACGGCGGGATCAGCGACGACAGCCGCATCCAGGCCGCCCTGCCCACCATCCGCGACCTGGCCGCCCGGGGCGCCCGGGTGATCGTGATGTCACACCTGGGCCGTCCTGAGGGAGGGCCCGACCCGGCGCTCTCGCTGCGCCCGGTCGCCACCGCCCTCCACCACGCGCTGGGCGAGCGGGTGGCCTTCGCCGAGGACTGCGTCGGCGAGCGCGCCCTGTCGGCGGTGGGCCGGCTGGGGTCCGGCGAGGTGCTGCTCCTGGAGAACGTGCGCTTCCACCCCGAGGAGGAGGCCGACGGCGAACCCTTCGCTTCCCAGCTGGCGGCGCTCGGCGACCTCTTCGTCAACGACGCCTTCGCGGCCTCGCACCGGGCCCACGCCTCGGTGGTCGGAGTGGCGCGCCACCTGCCCGCCTACGCCGGCCTGCTGATGCTGGCCGAGCTGAGCGCGCTCCACCAGGCCCTGGACGATCCCCAACGGCCCCTGGTCGCGATCGTGGGGGGGGCCAAGGTCTCGACCAAGGCCGCGGTGCTGCGCTCCCTGCTCGCGCGGGTCGACCGGCTGGTGGTGGCGGGGGCGATGGCCAATACCTTCCTCAAGGCCGGCGGCCGCCCGGTCGGTGCCAGCGTGGTGGAGGATTCCGCCCTCGACGTCGCCCGCCAGGTGGAGGCCGAGGGCGCGGGCAAGCTGGTCCTGCCGCTGGACGCGGTCTGCGCCCGCCGGATGGAGGCCGGCCAGGAGACCCGGGTCTTCGCGGTGGAGGCCGTCGAGGAGGGTTGGATGATGCTGGACATCGGCCCCCGAACCGAGCGCCTGATCGCGGCCGCGGTCGGCGGCGCCGGCACAGTGGTCTGGAACGGGCCGGTCGGGGTCTTCGAGATTCCGGAGTTCAGCGCCGGCACCCGGGCGGTGGGGGAGGCGGTGGCGGCCGGCGGCGCCTACTCGCTGCTCGGGGGCGGCGACACGGCGGCCGCGGTGGCGGCGCTCGGGCTGGCCGGCCGCTTCGGCCACGTCTCCACGGGGGGCGGCGCCACGCTCGAGTACATGGAGGGCCGGGAGCTGCCCGGGGTCGCGGTGCTGAAGGAGGCCGGCGGAGCCGATGATTGAGCAGCAGCAGCGGGCGCTCCTGGCCGCCAACTGGAAGCTGAACCCGGTCAGCGCCGCCGGCGCGGCGGCCCTGGCCAGCGGGGTGACCGCGGCGGCCGGCGCCCACGCCGACCGCGTCGAGCTGGCCCTCTTCCCGCCGTTTCCCTGGCTGCTGGCGGTGGCCGAGCTGGTCGCGGGCACCGGCGTCCGGATCGGGGCCCAGGACTGCTACTGGGAGGCCTCGGGAGCCTACACCGGCGAGGTTTCGGCCGCCATGCTGGCAGGCTGGTGCCAGTGGGTCATCGTGGGCCACTCGGAGCGCCGGGCCCATTTCGGGGAGACCGACGAGGGGGTGGCCCGGAAGGCGGCCGCGGCGCTGCGGGCCGGCCTCCAGGTCATCGTCTGCGTGGGCGAGCTGGACGAGCACTTCCAGTCCGGCCAGACCGACAGCGTGGTGGGCCGCCAGGTGCGGGCCGCGCTGGAACACCTGGAGGCCGACCAGTCGCCGCGCCTGGTGATGGCCTACGAGCCGGTCTGGGCGATCGGCAGCGGCCAGAACGCGGACCCCGAGCACGCCTACCGGACCATGCGCATGATCCGGCGCGAGGTGGGTGAGGTGATCGGTCCCGGCGCCGCCAATCGGGTCCGGGTCCTCTACGGGGGCAGCGTGAAGCCGGACAACGTGGAGTCGTACGTGGAACTTCCGCTGTGCGACGGCTGCCTGGTCGGGGGCGCCAGCCTGGATGCGGCCGGCTTCTCCAAGCTGATCGAGGTGGTGGCGGAGGTCTACGGCCACCGCCCGGAGGCCGCGCTCGAGTGAGCCCCCGCGCCCGCCTGATCCTGCTCCGCCACGGCCAGAGCGACTGGAACGCCAAGGACCTCTTCACCGGCTGGGTCGACGTCGGCCTGACGGCGCAGGGCGTGGCGGAGGCCACCCGGGCGGCGGAGCTGCTGGGCGCCCGGGGCCTGCTCCCCGACGTCGCCCACACCTCGCTGCTCCGGCGCGCGATCCGGACCGCCGAGCTCACGCTGGACGCCTGCGACCGGCACTGGGTCCCGGTGCGCCGCTCGTGGCGGCTCAACGAGCGTCACTACGGGGCGCTCCAGGGCAAGAACAAGCGCCAGACCCGAGAGCAGTTCGGCGAGGAGCAGTTCATGACCTGGAGGCGCTCCTACGCGGTGCCGCCGCCGCCGCTGCCCGAGGACGCCCCCTACTCGCAGTGGCGCGACCCCCGGTACGCAGGGCTGCCACCCGAAGCCAGGCCCCGCACCGAGTGCCTGAAGGACGTGGTCGAGCGCATACTGCCCTACTGGTATGACGAGGTCATACCCGACCTGCGAGCGGACCGGGTGGTGTTGGTCGCGGCCCACGGCAACTCGCTGCGAGCGCTGGTCAAGCACCTGGACGGGATTCCCGACGCCGAGATTCCCGGCCTCAACATCCCCACCGGCGTCCCCCTCCTGTACGAACTGGACGGGGATATGCGGCCGCTGCGCCGGGGCGGCGAATACCTGGACCCGGAGGCCGCCGCCGAGGCCATCGAGGCGGTGCGCACCCAGGGCCGGCGCTGAGTGCACGGAAGCCGGCGCCGCATACCCGAGTTGTAGACCCCAGGAGGTGTCAAACATGGCTTTTGAGCTACCCGCTCTTCCCTACGACATGGGGGCGCTGGAACCCCACATCGACGCCCAGACGATGGAGATCCATCACGACCGCCACCACGCCACGTACGTCAGCAACCTGAACGGCGCCGTGGAGAAGCATCCCGAGCTGGGCCAGAGGTCGATCGAGCAGCTGCTCGGCGACCTGGCGGGAGTTCCCGAGGACATCCGCACCGTCATCCGCAACAGCGGTGGCGGCCACTTGAACCACTCCATCTTCTGGACGCTCATGGGCCCCGGCGGAGGCGGCGAGCCGACGGGCGCGGCGGCGGCCCGGATCAGCGAGGCCTTCGGCGATTTCGGCGCCTTCAAAGAGGCCCTGACCAAGGCCGCGGTGGGTCAGTTCGGCAGCGGCTGGGGCTGGGCCTACATGACCGGCGGCAAGCTGGCGGTCAAGGGCTTCCCGAATCAGGACAACCCGGTGATGGAGGGCGGGGTGCCGATCCTGGGCGTCGACGTCTGGGAGCACGCCTACTATCTCAAGTACCAGAACAAGCGCCCCGACTACGTCGCCGCCTGGTTCAACACCATCAACTGGGAGGCCGTCAACCAGAGGCTGAGCGCGGCCGGCTGAGCCCGGCGCGCAACCCGGGGAGGGGCGGCAGCGCCGCTCCTCCCGGTAAACTCCGGTCATGACCAACATCCGCAACGCCCTGGTCATCCTGGAGGTCGTGGTGGCGCTGCTCCTGATGGGTGGAGTCCTGCTCCAGACCCCCAAGGCGACCGGCCTGGGGGGCACCATCGGCGGCGGAGACGGCGGCCTGGGCGGCGGCTACCGCACCCGGCGCGGCCTGGAGCGGCAGATCTACATGACCACCTGGGTCCTCGTGGTCGTCTTCCTGGCCGTCTCGATCGCCAACATCTGGGCCAGCAGCCGGGCCAAGTAGTTGGCCCGGGCCGCCGCCGCGGCACTGCTGGCGGGTCTCCTCCTGATCGCGTGCGAGAGCGCGCTCCCGGCGCTCCGCGGCTCCCGCGCGGTGCCCCGAGCGGGCGGGTCCGTCACCGAGGCGCTGGTCGGCAGCGCCGGCTCCCTGAACCCGCTCTTCGAGCTGGAGGACAACGCCCGCGACATCGACAGCCTGGTCTACAGGGGGCTGACCACGGTGAACGCGGCCCAGGAGGTCGTGGGCGACCTGGCCCGGGACTGGACGGTGTCCGGGGACGGCCTCACCTACACGTTCTCGATCCGCCCCGACGTGCGCTGGTCGGACGGGGTGGCGCTGACCGCCGACGACGTCCTCTTCACCTTCGGCGTGCTCCAGGACCGGGACTACCAGCAGCCGGGCGCCCAGTTTTGGAAGGAGATCACGATCCAGAGCGCCGGCGACCAGGCCGTGCGCTTCGTGCTCAAGGCGCCGACCGCGTCATTCCCTCTCGCGCTCCGGCAGGGCATCGTGTCCCGGCACGCCTTCGCCGGGGTGGCCGTGAGCACCATGGCCTCCGACCCCCACAGCGGGGTCAAGGCGGTCGGCAGCGGTCCCTTTCGGGTCGGCGCCATCTCCCGCGACCGCAAGCTGGTCACGCTGGACCGCAACCCCCACGCCCGGCCGGCGCCCTATCTGGATCACCTGGCGTTCCGCAGCTATCCCAGCCTGGGCGACGCGGTGGACGCCGTGGCGCGGGGCGAGGCCGACGCGGTGGGGGCGCTCCAGCCACCCCAGATCGGGACCCTGGCCCGGCGCCCCGACCTCGGCGTCCGCCAGATCCGGACCTTCAGCTTTGCCGCCGTGCTCTTCAACCTGACCGCCGAGAACTCGGCCTACTTCAACCCGCCGGCGGTGCGTCAGGCCCTGACCCAGGCGATCGACCGGGCCCGGATCGTCCACGACATCCTGGAGGGGCGGGCCGAGGCCGCGGCCGGACCGCTGCCTCCGAGCGACTGGGCCTACGACCCGGCGGTGGCCGGGCGCAACCCGTTCGACCCGCGGGCGGCGGCTCGGACTCTGGAGGAGGCGGGCTGGGCGCTGAGCCCGGACACCGGGATCCGGGCCCGGGCGGGCCTGGCCTTCAGCGTCAGCCTGGTCACGGCCGACGCCTTTCCCTACCGCCAGGTTGCGGAATCGATCAGCACCCAGTTGCGGGCGGTGGGGGTGGAGGTCCGGGTGGACCCGGTGCCGGCCTCGGTCCTGGTCGGCAAGTACCTGGTCGGCAAGCGTTACGGCCTGGTCGGGATCTGCGCGGCCTGGGCCGTCTTCTACCCGCTCGTCAGCGCCGCCCTGGTGGCCCTG
>JBBSHA010000094.1:0-8076 GCA_038253595.1 Candidatus Dormibacterales bacterium | reverse complement strand
GGTGGCCGAGGTGGCCGAGGTGGCCGAGGTGGCCGAGGTGGCCGAGGTGGCCGAGGTGGCCGAGGTGGCCGAGGTGGCCGAGGTGGCCGAGGTGGCCGAGGTGGCCGAGGAGGGGCGGTGAAGCTCACCTTCATGGGCACCGCGGGCGCCCGCTTCATGGTCGCCAAGCAGCTGGCGGCCTCGGGCGGCCTCTATCTGGAGGAGGGCGCCACCCGGCTGGCGATGGACCCCGGGCCGGGCGCCATCGTTCAGTACGCCAAGCGCAAGGTCGACCTTGGCCGGTTGAGCGGCATCCTGGTCAGCCACCGCCACCTCGATCACAGCGGCGACGTCAACGTGATGATAGAGGCCATGACCGAGGGCGGATTCCGTTCCCGCGGAACCGTCTTCTGCCCCGCCGACGCGCTCGACGGGGACCCCGTCGTGCTGGGCTACCTGCGCGACTTTCCCGAGCACGTGGTCCGCCTCGAACCGGAGGCCGAGTACCGGCTCGGGGAGATCGGGTTCCGCACCACCCGCCGCCACATCCACGGCGTGGAGACGTACGGCTTCCGGTTTGGCGAGAGGCGGCTGGGCTGGGTCACGGACAGCGGCTACTACGATGGGATCGCCGCCGACCACCAGGCCGACGTGATGCTGATCCACGCCGTGGTGGCCCGCAGCCGGCCCGGGCTGCCCCACCTCGGGCTGGACGACGCCGAGCGGATCATCGCGGAGGCGCGGCCCCGGCTGGCGGTCCTGACCCACTTCGGGATGACCGTCTGGCGCTCCCACCCCTGGGAGGTCGCGGCGGCGATGAGCGAGCGCACCGGGGTCGAGGTCAAGGCCGCCCGCGACGGCATGTCGCTTGAGGTGTAGATGATTGATTCCGGATTCGCGGTGATAGATTTGGTTCCCAGGTGCCCCAGATCGTGGGCGGGCGCCGCGGACCGGAGGAAGCGCACCAGAGGTGCGTGATAAGGGGACCGCAGAAGCCCGGCCGCGAGATGGGGTGCATGGGGGCCAAAGATCCGCTGTGGACTTGGAATCAATCATCTAGGCGGAGTGCCGGGAAGTCTGGTCGGCGGCGGTATCCACATGGCCAGAATTTTCCAACTCCTCCCCTTCCCCGTTCTCCTGGTGGTCGCCGGTGCCGGCGCCGCCCGGCTGCCGTTCGTGCCCGCCGCCCACCTCACGCCCGGCCTGGTGCTGCTGCTGGTTCCGGCCCTGGTCTTCGAGGGGGCGCTGACCGCCGACCTGGGCCAGCTGCGAGTGCACGCGCTGTCGATCGGCCTCCTGGCCTCCGCCGGGGTGGTGATGACCGTGCTCTCGATCGGCGCCGTCACCCACTACGCCCTCCACCTGGCCTGGGGCGACGGCCTTCTCCTGGGCGCCATCCTGGCTCCCACCGACCCGATCGCGGTGGTCAGCCTGGTCCGCCGGCTGGGCGCCCCGGCCGGGGTGGCCGCCATCCTGGAGGGGGAGAGCCTGTTCAACGACGGAACCGGGGTCGCCCTCTTCACCGCGGTCCTGGCCACCCTAGCTTCAGGCTCGCCCTCGGTCGCCCGCGCCGCGGCCGGCTTTGTGGTCCAGTTCGGGGGCGGCCTGGCCGCCGGTCTGGCAGTGGGCGGCGCCGGGTCCTGGTTGGTTCGCCGGCTGCGACCGGCACCGCTGCTGATCGTCGTGACCCTGGCGCTGGCCTACCTCGCCTACGCCGGCTCCCAGCGTCTGGGCGTCTCCGGAATCGTGGCTGTGGTCGCGACGGGTCTGGTGGTGGGCCGCATCGAGCACCGGATCGACGGCCTCTGGCGCCGCTTCGCCGGCGTCCTCAACGCCGTCCTCTTCATCGGCATCGGCCTGGCCCTTCCCGCCGGCCCGCTGGCGGCGATGGCGGGGGCGGCGGCGGTCGCCTTCCTGGTCGTGGTGGTGGTGCGGGCCGCCCCGGTCTACCTGCTCCTGCAGCCGGCCGACGCCCCCTGGCGCTGGCGCCACCTGATCTGGGGGGGCGGGCTCCGGGGCGCCCTCGGGATCGCGCTGGCCCTCAGCGTGGCCGGCCTACCCGGCGTCTCGGCGCTGGTGACGCCGCTGGCCTACGGCGTGATCGTGCTCACGATCGCCGTCCAGGGCGCCCTGCTGCGGCCCCTGGCAGCCGGGCTCCGGCTCACGAGCCGGACGTAGCCGCGGCCGCCTCGACGGCGGCCGGCGGGGCGTCGATCATACCGTCGATCAGCCCGTACGTGATCGCCTCCTGCGGCGACAGGTAGTAGTCGCGGTCGGTGTCCTTCTCGATCCGCTCCAGCGACTGGCCGGTGTGATCGGCGATCAGCTGGTTGAGCACCTGCTTGAGCCGGATGATCTCGCGGGCGTGGATGTCGAGGTCGGACGCCTGGCCGCTGATCCCCCGCCCCGAGATCAGCGGCTGGTGGAGGTGGATGCGGGCGTTGGGCAGCGCGAAGCGGCGGCCCTTGGCGCCGGCCATCAGCAGCACCGTCCCGAAGCTGGCGGCGCGGCCCACCGCCACCGTGGTGATCGGGGCCTTGACGTACTGCATGGTGTCGTAGATGGCGAAGCCGGAGGCGACCGAGCCACCCGGCGAGTTGATGTACATCTGGATCTCCTTCTCCGGGTCGTCCGCGGCCAGGAAGATCAGCTGGGCCACGATCAGGTTGGCGACCACGTCGTCGATCGGCCGGCCGATCATGATGAACCGGTCGCGCAGCAGCCGCGAGTAGATGTCGAAGGAGCGCTCGCGGTTGGCGCCGTCGTTCTCGACGACGGTGGGGACCCACATCTGGACTGGCATCGACGACCCGATCCTAGCAGGCCGATGAAAGAGGGCTCGGCGGATCTGCAGCGCCCATGCGGAAGATCTGCGGCGTCACCTTCTGCGCTCCTCGCTTACGCACTCGAAGTGCGCGCGCTGCGGGGCTCGGCGATTCCTTGCACCTGGACCACCTGGACACCGCAGCCCTCGCCGATACCCTTCATCAACCTGCTGGCAAGGTCCGCTGGCGGCCATAATCGTCCGGTGGTGGCAGGCGCGCCTCGGGCCCGGAGCCTCTCCCCAGACGAGTTCTTCGAGGCCGTCCCGGTGGCGCTGGCGCCCCGGCTGCCGGTGCTGCTGCGCGCGTTCGAGGCCGCCCGGGGCAGCGGTCGCCTGCTCAAGTTCGATTTCGGGCACCCCGAGACCCACTTCGAGCTCTGGCACCACGCCCGCTCCGCCCGGCTCGAGATCGGCCTCCACTTCGAGGGCCCGGCCGAACTCAATACGGCCGCCCTCGAGCACTTCCGGCCCCGGATGCTGGAGGTCAAGCGGCGGCTGCCGCGGGCCGAGCTGGAGCCCTGGCTGCACGGCTGGGCCCGCCTCTACGAGACGGTGCCCGCGGACGACCTGAGCGACCGCCTGCTGACCGGGTCGGCCGCCCGCCTGGCCGAGTACATCACGGCCCTGCAGCCGATCGTCGAAGAATTCTGGGAGAGACGCTGATGGACCCCCTCACCGCCCGCGACCTGTTCCCGATCACCGACCACTACATCTTCATGAATCACGCCGGCGTCTCGCCGATGTCGCAGCGCGCCCGCGCCGGGCTGGCGGGGCTGATCGACGTCCTCACCAACCGCCCCTACCCCGACGGCCTGGCCCAGGGGGAGGCGGATGAACTGCGCGCCTCGCTGGGCCGGCTGATCGGGGCCGACCCCGACACCATCGGCATCACCCGGGGCACCGCCCACGGGATCTCGCTGCTCGCTCATGGGCTGGACTGGAAGGCGGGCGACAACGTGGTCGGCACCCGCGGCGAGTATCCCGCCAACGTCTACCCCTGGCTGGCCCTGGGCGAGCGCGGAGTCGAGTACCGGAGGGCCGAACCATACGGCGGCCGCGTCACGCTGGAGGCGATCCTGGAGCACGTGGACGAGCGCACGCGTGTCGTCGCGCTCAGTCACGTCGAGTTCTGGAACGGCTACCGGGTCGACCTCAAGCGGATCGGCGCCGAGCTCGACCGGCGGGGCGTGCTGTTCGCCGTGGACGCCATCCAGAGCGTGGGCGCGCTGCGCCTGAACATGGCCGAGCTGCCCGTGGATTTTCTGGCGGCGGGCGCCTACAAGTGGCTGCTGGGGCCCAACGGGATGGGCTTCTGCTACTGCCGGCCGGAGCTGCTGCGACGCCTCCGCCCGGTCCTGGTCGGCACTGGCAGCGTCAAGCGCAACCACGAGTACTTCGACCTCGACTACGACCTCTGCGAGACCTCGCGCCGGTTCGAGGAGTCAGCCGTCTCGGTGCTGGGCGCAAGCGCCTTCCGGGTCGCCGTCGACCTCCTTCTGGAGGTGGGCACGGGCGTGGTGGAAGAGCGCGTCCTGGCCCTCGCCGGGCAGCTGGCTCAGGGGCTCGCCGAGCGGGGCTACGAGGTGGTGGAACCGTGGCCGCGCGACCCCCAGGAGGCCTCCGGGATCGTCAGCTTCCGCAAGCCCGGTTCTCACGCGCAGGAGGTGACGCGAGATCTCAATGCGGCCCGCATCGTGGGCCGCGCCCACTCCGACTTCGTCCGCCTCGCGCCCCACTTCTACAACACCGCGGAGGAGGTGGAGCGGGTGCTCGACGTCCTGGCCCCACAGGGAGCAGGCCGGCTGTGAGGCTGCCGGCCGTCGCGGTGACCCCGGAGCTGGAGGCGTACATGGAGTCCCTGCTCCCGCCCCGCGACGCCGTCCTGGCCCGGCTCGAGGCGGAGATCGAGAACGGCGACGTGCCCGGCATCGGGCCGGCCGTGGGGCGCCTGCTGGAGGTGGTCGTGGGGATGGCGGGCTGCCGCGACGTCCTCGAGCTGGGGACCGCCGCCGGCTACAGCGCGATCTGGCAAGCGCGGGCTGCGAGCGGCCGCCTGGTCACCCTGGAAACCGATCCCCGGCGCGCCGAGCAGGCCCGCCGCAATCTCGCCGAGGCCGGTCTGGCCGAGCGCGTGGAGGTGGTGGAGGAGAACGCCCTCGCTTACCTCGGACGCCCGGGACCGGCCTTCGACTGCGTCTTCAACGACCTCCTCAACTCGTTCCCCGACGAGGGGGCGGTGGCGCGCTGCCTGGAGCTGTCGCTGGCCCGGCTGCGGCCCGGCGGCCTGCTGGTGGCGGACAACGCCCTGCGCCGGGGCGAGGTGGTGCAGCCCAACTCCCGCGCCGCCCGCAACGTAGACCGCTACAACCGCCTGGTGGCCGCCCACCCCCGCCTCAGCAGCACCCTGGTCCCCCTCCGCGACGGCGTCTCCATCGCCCAGCTACGCCGCTGAACGACGCCGGAGTGCACCATGTTGAAAGGACTACCCAATCTGACAGCGCAGCCCTATCGGTTGGTCAAGAGCTTGACCGGAGCCTGGCGCTGCCAGGCATGCACGGGATTCTTCGCGGAACGCTCGGCACCGGTGTCGCGCGCCGGCTGCCATCCCTGGACATCGTCACCGACTACCCGAAAAGAGTGTGGACGTAAGGCCGGGTTCATCCCGGCTGTGTGAGGTGTCCTAAACGACACCCGGCGTGCAATGAGCGGTGGGGGCGCATGGGGGAGGCCTGCCTCCTCCATGAAGCGGAGCGCTATTCGATCCACACCGCGCCGTCGGCGGTGAACTCCTTCTTCCAGATCGGCACCGATTCCTTGAGGCGGTCGATGCCCCAGTGGCAGGCTTCGATCGCCGCCGCCCGGTGCGCGCAGGCGACCGAGACGACGACCGAAGCCTCCCCGATCTCGAGCTGGCCCGTGCGGTGGGCCATGGCGACCCGCGCGCCCGGCCAGCGGCGGCCGATTTCCTCGCCGATCTCCCGCATCCGCCGCTCGGCCATGCCGCCGTAGGCCTCGTACTCGAGGCGGGTCACGGATTCGCCCCGGGCGTTGTCGCGGACGACGCCGGTGAAGGTGCAGATGGCGCCCGCCCCCGGGTTGGCCACCGCGGCCTCCAGGCGGCGGGGATCGAGAGGCTCCGCGGTCAGCTCCACCAGTTCGGCCGCCGCGCCCCCGCTGACCGGCGGTATGAAGGCCACCTCGTCGCCGTCCAAAACCGGGTCGTCCCATTCCGCGAAGTCCTGGTTGCGAGCCGGCCGGACCAGGGCGCGGTCGCTCTCCAGGCCGGGGTGGAGCCGGAGCAGCGCGGCGTAGACCCCGGCCACGGTGGCGGGCTCGGCGGCCACCTGCAGCCGATCGGTGCCCGCCTGCTCGCGGAGCCGGGCGAACAGCCGGGCCGTGACCATCACGGGGCCACAGCGGGGGTGGGGGCGGAGAGAGTGAAGACGTGCACCTCCCGGCCCGCGTCCAGGGCCCGGTCGACGGTGTGGCGCGTCCCCTCCGAGGCGCCGTCCCAGAAGGCCACCAGCACCTCGCAGCGGGTGACCAGGCGCTGGTTGCGGGCGGCGCCGGCGGCCGCGTCCCCGAACTCGTCGAAGGAGGCCCCGATCACCTCGACGGGCAGCCCCCGCTCGCGCGCCGCCGAGACCGCGGACGCGTCCACGCCCGCCGCGCTGCCGGTGACCAGCTGGGCGCCGGCGGGCAGCCCGCGCACGTAGGCGGTGACCCGCTCCAGGTCGGGGTAGTGACGGCTGCCCACCACGGCGATCCGCATCAGGCCACGCCCGGCGCCAGGTGCCGGTCGAACCATTCCAGCACCGCCCGCATGTGCCGGACCCGGTTCCAGGGCCGGCCCTGGACCACCATGCCGTGGGGCTCGCCGTGGAAGACCACCATGTCCACCGGCTTGCGCATCTTGCGCAGGCGGACGAAGACCTGTTCCGCCTGCTCCAGGGGCGTGCGCAGATCGCCGGTGCTGGCGATGAGCCGGAGCGGCGTGTTGCAGTCCGCCAGGTGGGTGGCCGGCGAGAGGCGCCGGTAGAGCTCCCCGTCCTCCCACGGCTCCGACCCGAGCGCGCCCGCGCCGAAGCTCCAGCCCACGTCGCTGGAGCCGTAGAAGCCGAGCAGGCCGGCCACCGGCCGCGCCGCCACGGCCGCCTTGAAGCGGTTGGTGTGGGTCACCACCCAGAGCGTGGCAAAGCCGCCGTAGCTGGCCCCGCCCACCCCGAGCCGGTCGGGATCGGCGAAGCCGGCCGCCAGCGCCCGGTCGGTGAGCGCCATCAGGTAGGGGAAGTCGAGCTCGCCCCAGCGCCCGCGCAGGCGGGTCGCGTACTGCTCGGAGTAGGTCTGGCTGCCGGGCGGATTGCAGTAGACGACGGCGTAGCCGGCGCCCGCCAGCACCTGGAAGACGAACTGGAATGCCCACCCGTAGGCGGCGTGGGGGCCGCCGTGGATGTAGAGGAGGCTGGGGAGCAGGTCGCCCTCGCGGTGGCCCGGGGGCAGAAGCACCCACGCGTCGACCGCACCTCCGTCGTGCTCGAAGTCGAGGCGCCGCACCTCGCCCAGCGCGGCGTCCTGGAGCCAGGGGTTGGGGTCCCAGACCACGCGCTCCCCGCCGCCGTCGAGGCCGGCCACCCGGATGCTGAGCGCGTCATCGGTCGCCGTCGACGTGAATGCCATGCGGCCGCCCGCGATCGATACCGAGCCCACCACCCGCTCGCCGCCCAGCACCAGTTGGGGGGGCCCGCCGGCCTGGGCCCGGTAGATGTGCACCGACCCCCGGTCACCGACATCGAAGTAGCAGTGACCGCCCGCCCAGATCGGGTCCAGGGCCTCGCGGCCCGGCAGCGTGTCGGCCAGCACCGCGGGCGTCGATGTGCGGTCGAGCTCGCGGGTGACGCACTCCCCGCCGATCCAGAGGCGGGCGTGGCTGCCGCCGAAGGCATCCGCCGTGTCCGTCCGCACGGTGGCCGGCGTCCCCTGGGGACCGATGCCGAAGGCGCTCATCGCCCTGCCGTACGACGTCAGCCGGCGAACCTCGCCGCCCAGGGCGGGCACGGCGTAGATCTCGGCGGCCTCCGTGTAGTCGTGGTCGGGCTCCCGGCTGCCCAGGAAGGCGACCAGGTCGCCGGCCACCCAGCGCGGGCGGACCACGTCGGTGGGCCCCTCGGTGATCATCCGGGGCTCGTCGCCGGCCAACTCGACGATCCAGAGCTGGCTGGCCTCGTCGTCCAGCTGGCCGACTCCGTCCAGCCGGTATTTGAACCGCTGGATGT
>JBBSHA010000093.1:0-8112 GCA_038253595.1 Candidatus Dormibacterales bacterium | reverse complement strand
CCCCTCACAGCTTGAGCGCCGTCGACCCCCCGGCGGCAGGGGGAGCGTAGGAGTTGGCCGCCGTGTAGGTTACCGTGAGGCTGCTGCCATTCGCCAGCTCGAGCAGTCAGATCACCAGCTGGCCGCGCACCGTCCAGCTGTCGCCATTGCCGATCGCCATGTCCATCGCCGGCGTGTACACCGTGCCGGTCACCGACAGCGTTCCCCCCTGGTCCTGGAACTGGGCCCGGTTTTTGCGGTCGGCGAAGATGGCCAGGTTGGCGTAGGTGCCGGTGGTGGGGGCGGTGAAGGTGGCTCCGGCGCCGGGGGCCAGGTAGCCGCCGCTGCCACCGGTGGGGCAGGGGGCCGGGTACACGGTGCAGGCAAGGTAGAGCGTGACGCCGCTTGCCAGCAGCGTGTCCCGCGAGTCAAGGACCCCGGTCAGCACGTACGTCACCGGGTTCATCGTCAGGTTGTCGCCGCCCAGGACAGTGATGCTGGAGTAGACGCCCGGGTTGATCCGGAAGGAGCCGCCGCTGCCGGGCGTCTGGTAGACGACCGGCGCGCCCGCCACCACCGGCGCGGCCAGGCCGGGCAGGGGGTCGGGCGTGGCCGGCCCGGTCGTCGCCGCGGGGGGGATCGTGCCCGCGCTGGCGACCCCTCCGACCACCACCACCGAGGGCGCGGTCATGGACGCGCGATTGGCCAAGTTGACCGCGGGGGCGCCGCCCGAGTCGACGATCAGGGGCAGCCCGCTCACCATCAGCGTCGAACGGGCCCTCTGGTCGATCGTGGTACCGGCGCCCGTCATGACGCACATGGCGCAGGCCGGGGCGGGGGCGCTCCCGGCGCCGACGGATGCCTGCGCCCGGGCCGACACGGTCACCGCCCGGATGTTGAGAGCGCCGAGAAAGAACGTGGCCTGGCTGCGGCTGACGTCGGCCTGGACGGTGGCCACGGAGGAGGCGATGCCGGTGGAGCGGCCCGCCGCGTCGAGGTAGGTCATGGTCAGGTCGCCGGTTGCCAGGCGGTCGCGGACCACCACGTCCTGGGCCGGGGTGGTCGCGGCCGGGATCGTGGCGCCGGGCTGGGCGAGGGAGTAGGCGGCGCCCAGCGCGGCGCCGTCGGCGGCCCCCTGGGCCAGCCGCTGCTCGGAGGCGACCCGGCCCCCGTCCACCAGAAGCCCCAGGAAACCCACCAGCACGCTGCCCAGGATGGCGACCAGGATCAGCGTCTGGCCCCGCTGCCTGCTCATCGCAGCTCGACCATGGTGATCGCGGCGCTGAGGCTGATGCCGGCCCCGAACTGGGCGGCGAACTGGCGTGTCAGCACCGGGTAGGAGTTGTTCACCGTCACTCGGACCAGGCTTCCAGCGCCCAGGCAGGTGGCCTGGCTGAAGCCGGGCTCGGCCACGAAGGCCGCCCCCGCTGCGCCGTAGTGCCCGCAGAGGGTGGTGACCGAGCCGGCCACGGTGAAGTACTCGACCAGCAGGTGGGTGTCATCGTTGGGCAGCGTCCCGGTGCCGCCGGCGCCCAGCACCTGGCCCTCGATGGAGTTCGAGGCCGGGCTGGCGGCGGCGCTCCAGGCGGTGGGGTTGGCAGCGGCCCAGCGGGCACCCGAGCGGGCGGCGTCGACCAGTTCCAGCTTGTGGCCGTAGAGGGCGCGGAGATCAGCGCCTCGGCCGCCGCCTACCTGCCGCTGGCCCGAGGCTACGTGGCCACCACCCTGCCCACGACCGAGCTCGGGGGGGGTGGCCGGGTACATCCAGGCCGGCGACTACGTCGACGTGATCGCCTCGGTGGTGCCCCGGGGCGGCGGCTCGGCCAACGTGCGCACCATCTACGCCGACGTGCGCGTGATCCGGGTCGGACCCGCCACCGACTCCCAGGCCGGCCAGAAGGGCACCGGGGTCAGCACCAGCGTGAGGGTGGCCGTCAGCCAGTGCCAGGCCGAGTTCCTCGACTGGTTCGTCACCAACAGAAACCTGCGTTTCACGCTGCCCTCCCACGAGGACTACCCGCCCCCGGAGGCGCGCCCGACGCCACCTGCCCGGGTGTGCCGGTCAAGGGCGTGACCGAGGGCGACGTTAAGGCGCGCTGGCCGGGCCTGCTCTGACTTGCCGATCGTCTTCGCCGCCCTGACGGCGGCCGGGCTGTTCGTCCTCGCCGTCGGCCTCGCCCCGCTGCTGCCGCTGGGGCCTCCCGCCGACGCGATGCAGGAGCGGATCGACGCCTACGGAGTGCGCGCCCGCCGGCCCGAGGCCCTGGGCTCCGAGGATGCGCCCTTCTACGATCGCATCGTTGCTCCCGCGGTGGATCGACTGCGCCGCTTCGTCGTCTCGCTGACACCGGTGGCCCTCCAGGAACAGGTCCAGCGCAAGCTCGACCTCGCCGGCCGCCCGTACCGGCTCACGGCCACCGACTTCCTGGTCGTGCGCGCCGCTCTCACCGTCTTCGGGATCGTGGTCGGACTGGTGGCGGGAGTGGCGCTGTCCACCCTGGCGATGCGGCTGGCGGGAGGGGCGCTGGTGGGCCTCTTCGCGTTCATCGTCGCGGGCATCATGCTCGATCGGGCGGTGGCCGCCCGCCGGGTCGAGATCCAGCGCGCGCTGCCCGCGGCGCTGGATCTGCTGGTGGTCGCCGTCGAGGCCGGACTCTCGTTCGACCAGGCGCTGGACCGGGTCACCGGCAAGCAGCATGGCGCCCTCGCCGAGGGCTTGGCGGGAGTGATGCTGGAGGTGCGCCTGGGGCGGTCGCGGCTGGAGGCGCTGGACGCCTACGGACGCCGCAGCGGCGTCGACGAGCTGCACAACTTCATCCAGGCCGTGATCAGCTCGGAGAGCATGGGCGTCCCCCTGGCCGGCGTGCTCCGCGTCCAGGCGGGGGACCTGCGCTTCCGGCGCCGCGAGCAGGCTCGGCAGCGGGGGGCCCAGGCCACGATCCGGATGCTGATCCCGATGGTCGTCTTCATCTTCCCGACCATCTGGATCATCCTGCTCGGCCCGACCGTGATCTCCCTGGCCGAGCACGGGATCTGAGGCTGGCTCAGGGCAGCTCCAGCGTGGGCAGGTAGCGGGGCGCCGGGAACGGCCCCCGGGCCAGCTCAAAGGCGTGGGCCAGGGCGATCAGGCGCGCCTCCGCGCCGGCGCCGGCGAACAGGTTGAGGCCGACCGGCAGAGCCCCCGCCACCATGCCCGCCGGCACGCTCACGATCGGGTAGCCGGCGACCGCGGCCGGCTGCGAGCTGGCGCCCAGCGAGCGGTCGCCGTTGAGCGGGTCGACGACCCAGGCGGGCCCGGTCGAGGGTGCCACCAGGGCGTCCAGCGAGTGGGCGGCCAGGGCGGCGTCGATCCCGTCGGGGCCCGCCAGCAGCCGGGCCCGGGCCCGCGCCTCCGCGTACTCGGGGTCGGAGATCGGGCTCTTGGCGAGCGCCTGCTCGAAGCGCTCCTGGCCGAAGTAGGGCATCTCCTCGGCAGCGTGCTGCCGGTTGTACGCGATCAGCTCCGCCAGGCTGCCCGGGATCCCACCCGGCCGCGAGCCGAGGTAGGCGTCGAGGCCGGCGTGAAACTCGTAGAGGAGCACGGTCTGCTCCACGCCGGAAGAGCGAAGCTCGGCCGCCCCGGGCAGCTCGACCGGGTCCACCAGCACCGCGCCGGCCGTCTTCAGCATGGCCAGCGCCCGCTCGAAGACCGCGTCCGTGTGTTCGCTGTAGCCGGTGTAGGGATCGCGCAGCACGCCGATCCGGGCTCCCCGGAGCGCCTCCGGGTCGAGGTGGCGCGTGTAGTCGTCGGGACGGTCGGTCAGGGTGCCCAGGAGGGCGGCCGCGTCGGCCACCGAGCGGGCGTGGGGGCCGGCGCTGTCCTGGCTGGCGGAGATCGGGATGATGCCCCGCTGGGAGATGGCGCCCACGGTCGGCTTGATCCCGACCACCCCGTTGACCGATGCCGGGCAGACGATCGAGCCGTCGGTCTCGGTGCCCACGGCGGCCGCGGCCAGGCCCGCTGCGGCGGCCACCGCCGAGCCCGAACTGGACCCGCAGGGCGAGCGGTCGAGGACGTGGGGGTTGCGGGTTTGGCGGCCCCGGCCGCTCCAGCCGCTGGCCGATCGGGTGGAGCGGAAGTTTGCCCACTCGCTGAGGTTGGTCTTGCCCAGGATCAGTGCGCCCGCTCGCCGGAGGCCGGCGACCAGGTCGGCGTCGGCAGCGGCCGGCGCGGCCGTCAGGGCCAGCGCCCCGGCCCTGGTCAGCATCTGGTCGCCGGTGTCGATGTTGTCCTTGAGCAGGACCGGCATGCCGTGCAGCGGGCCCCGCCGGGGCTCGCGGTCGAGGCCGGCGGCGAGTGCCTCGGCGTCCGGATTGAGCTCGATAACCGCGCGCAGGCAGGGGCCGCCGCGGTCGATCGCCGCGATCCGCTCCAGGTACATCCCGGCCAGCCGCGCGCAGGTCAGCGAGCCCTCCTCCAGCCGCCGGCCGAGGCCGCCGATGGTGGCGGTCGCCAGCTCGGGATGGGGCTGGGCGTCAGCGCCTGGCATAGGCGGTGTCGGCCCGGAGCAGGCGCTCACGGACGGGCGCGGTGACGGCCATGTCGGCGGCGGTAAGTGCCATCGCCAGGGCGCCGTCGTGGACCGCCTGGTCGGCCGACTCGGTGGCGCAGGCCGCGGTGAACTCGGGCTGGTGATTGCTGGAGCCCCTGCCGTCGATGGCCACCATCGGGTGGATCGTCGGCATGCGCAGGGAGATGTTGGCCATGTCCGTCGAGCCCCCGCGCTTGCGCGGCAGGTCCGGGAAGACGCGGCCGATCGCCTCCGCGTTGCGCCGGTACAGCGCTCCCAGCTCGGGGTCCGGCGTCATCTCCGAGTAGGGCGGGCTCTCGTCCTCCACGTCCAGCGTGGTCCCGCTCGCCAGCGCACCCGCCTCGAAGCAGCAGGCCACCCGCTTCCGGAGCCGGCCCAGCGTCTCCAGGTCCCGGGCCCGCACGTAGTAGCGGGCAACGGTGTGAGCGGGGACGATGTTGGGCGCCTCGCCGCCGTGGGTGACGATGCCGTGGACCTGGTCGTCGGGGTTGAAGTGCTGGCGGAGCAGGCCGATCCCGACCTGCGCCAGCGTCAGCCCGTCCGCCGCGTTCAGCCCCCGCTCCGGGTAGACGGAGGCGTGGGCCTCCTTGCCCGTGTATCGGACCTGGAGGTGGGCGACGGCCAGGCACTCGGTGTGGTCGCGCTCCTCGGGTGAGGGGTGGACCATCATGGCCGCGTGGACGCCGTCGAAGGCGCCCGCGTCCAGCATCAGGATCTTGCCGCCGCCACTCTCCTCGGCCGGCGTCCCCAGCACCCGAACGGTCACCCCCAGCTCGTCCGCGACCCGGCCCAGCGCGATTCCCGCCCCCGCCGCCGCCGCCGCGATCACATTGTGGCCGCAGGCGTGGCCGATCCCGGGCAGGGCGTCGTACTCGGCGCAGATCCCGATCGTCAGCGGGCCGCTGCCCAGCGTGGCGACGAAGGCGGTCTCCAGCCCGGCCGCCCCGGTCTCGATCGCGAAACCGGCCTCGCTGAGGGCGCTCGCCACCATCTCGGCGGAATGCCGCTCCTCGAAACGGATCTCGGGGTGGGAGTGGATGTCGCGGCTGAGCCGGACCAGCGCCCCCCGGTTGGCACCCACTTCCCGGCCGATCGCCTCCTTGACCTGGCTGATGTTGCTCACCAGCCCAGGTTAGAACGGTGGGGTCAGCGGCGGGCCGGCGCTAGCGGACGGTCGGCCAGCGCGAAGCCGGCCCCGGCCCGCTTGGCGCTGTACATGGCGGCGTCCGCCCTCTGGACCAGGCGGGCCGCGTCCTGGCCGTCCTCCGGGAAGATCGCGATGCCGACGCTGAGGCCGACGGTTCGCTGCTCGCCACCCATGGCGAAGGGCTGGGCCGCCGCCTCGGCGTCGTCGCCCAGCACCACGGCAAACCGTCACCGCCCCGGCGGGCCACGGTGTGTCGGAGTCGCGAAGGCTGCTCCGCAGGGCGCCGGCCAGCGGGCGGAGCATCTCGTCGCCGGCGTCGTGGCCGAGCTAGTCGTCGACCGGCTTGAAGCGGTCGAGGTCCATCAGCAGAAGCCCCAGGTGGCCCTTGCGGCGCCAAGCGGCGCGGATCGACTGGCCTAGGCGGTCGTTGAAGAGACTGCGTTTGGGGAGTCCCGTGAGTCGGTCGTGGGCGGCGCGGTGCCTGAGCTCGTTCTCCTGGCTTGCGGTCGTCGACGTCCTCGATCATCGCCACCAGGTGCTCGACGGCCCCGTCGGCGTCCACCACCGGAGCCACCGTGAGGTTGCCCCAGAAGACGCTGCCGTCGCGGCGGACGTAGCGTCTCTCGACGCTGGGTCGGGGATGGCGTCCTCCCCTCAGCTCCGCGTCCACCGAGTCGCCGGCAGCCCGCTCGTCAGGCGGCATCAGGGCGCCGTAGGGAACGCCGTCGAGGCCGTGTGGGGGGTGGCCGAGCATGGCCTCCTCCAGGGCCGGGTTGGCCTCCAGGATCTCGCCCGAGGTGGAGATCCGGCAGATGCCGATCGGCGAGCGCTGGAAGACGCTGGCCCGGTCCGCGGCCGCCCGTCGCCAGGCATGGCCAGGCTGCCCACCTCGTCGTCCCGGCCGCTGAAGGGGACGCCGGTCTGGCGGCCCGCCGCCAGCTCCCCGGCCACTGCGGTGAGGCGTGCGATCGGCTGCAGCACCGAAACCATGAGCGCCGCCGCCGGCAGCACCAGCACCAGCGCCTCCACCGTCAGGGCGGCCACGAAGGCCCGGCCATGGGTCGTGACCCGGGCCTGGGCGTCGCCGGTGGCCGCCGCCTCAGCCCGCGCCAGCGCGCTCCGAAACGCCAGCTCGGCGGCCAGGAAGGCGTCGTGGAGGTGGTCGCCCGGGGCCGGATCCACCGCCTGGCCGCGTTCTGCAGCCGATCGCGCGGCCTGCGCCCAGGCCTGCCACTCGCGGGCCGCGATCGCGGTGCGGCGTTCGGGGCCACCCAGCCCGGACTGGGCCGCCTCCCGGTCGAGGCCCTTGAGGCTGAGCGTGACCTCGGCCGACCCTTGGAGGTATCCGGTCAAGAGATCATCCCCGGCGCCCGGGCCGAAGGCGCCCCGCAGGACGGCGTCACTGTAGGCCGCCAGCCCCGCCTGCTGGGTCGTCACCCCGTCGACCAGGGCCAGGTTGTCGCGATCCATTGCCCGCAGCACCGCCACCGCCTGCTCGGCGCCGGTCAGGCGCTGCTGATCATAGGCTTCAAACAGCCCAACCCGGCCAGAACGGCAACGCCCATGACAACGGCAACGCCCATGACAACGGCAACGCCCATGACAACGACCAGCGCGCGCACGCGCAGCTACCCACCCGTCCCCGGTGGCCCATCCCTCCCATCAGAAGCGCAGGTACCGCCGCCGCCCCCGATCCCCGTCAAACTGGCCGAGATCGGTTTGAAGCGCTCGGTTCGGGGACTGCAGGTTCGTGAACTGGGTCGAGGGCTGCCGAGGCGGCGGTATCATTAGCCGTCTGTTCCGGTCGGGGGCCCGTGGCGCAGCTGGGAGCGCGTCTGACTGGCAGTCAGAAGGTCAGGGGTTCGAATCCCCTCGGGTCCACCACCCCATACACAACTCGAACACCGTCCGGAACTCGGAAGTACGGGTAGATCTCGTCCCGGCTCTCGACGACCACGTCTGCTAGGAGTGTCATGCGTCAAGGAGTTGGCAGGGTTTGATCTTGATATAGCTGGGCTCAGGACGTGTACGTTTAGCCTCCGGCTAATGAGAACTTCACCGTACTGGGTATCTGCAACAGCGCAGGTCACGGCGGTGGCGGCGGGCTCGTCTCGTCCCCGCCGGTACGTAAAAGTTCCCTTGTACGCACATCCGCTTGGCGTGGTGGTGAACCGGCCCTCGGTGTGGCCTGACCGATGATTTTTCCGCGCCGTGCTGGTCTGTACACCGAGTACCGACTCACGGGAGGCTGACACCATGCGAAAACTGACCTTCGGCATGAACCTGAGCCTGGACGGCTACATCGCCGCGCCCGGCGACGACCTCGGCTGGAGCGTGCCGAGCTACGAGCTGTTCCAGTGGTGGTCCGACCGGGTGGGGGCGACGGGCCTGGCGCTGTACGGGCGCAGACTGTGG
>JBBSHA010000092.1:0-8157 GCA_038253595.1 Candidatus Dormibacterales bacterium | reverse complement strand
CGTGGTCACGGGCGAGCTGGGTTGGGCTGCGGTGTTCGAGGACGACGGCATCGACGTAGCGAGCGAGGCCGGACATGCACCACCTCCTTATTGTGGAGAGCTGGGGGCACCACCCTTGAAGTACGCAACGCTGGGCTCACCGGGGAGTCCTGTCGGACGGGTCGCACTCGCGACCGCCTGAATCCGCCGCCCCGGCCAGGACGTCCCCTGTTGGCGATCTCGAACGCCTGGCCTGGCGCACCGGGGCTACACGGAGGCGTAGAGCGCTCTCTCGAAGTTGGCGTACATCTGCATGGACTTGGGGGTGACGAAGGGCAGGAACTGGCTGTAGATGGCGCCGGTGAGCCGCGTGGTGGGATCGACCCAGAAGTGCGTGTTGCAGATGCCGGCCCAGGCGCCGCTACCGGCGGCCCGCATGCCCGACTGCTGCTGGCCGTTGAGGAGCAGGCCCAAGCCCCACTTGTGGCCGGGACCGGCGTTGAAGTCGCAGCTCGACCCCGGGTCGGCGGTGCGGATCGTGGCCGGGAAGTTCTTGTCGCCGATCTGATCGATGAAAGCGGCGTCCAGGGTGGCTCTGTCCAGGATCCTGACGCCGTCAACGGCACCCCCGCCCAGTAGCGCGCGCTGGAATCTGAGGTAGTCGCGGGGCGTGGAGTACAGGCCATGGCCCCCCGCCCACCAGTCGGGCTTCTGGTTCCAGTCGACTGCCGTGGCGCCCCAGGAGCCGTCCTCGCCCTGGACGTGCACCGGGACCGCGTTGGCCCGCTGCTGGGGGCTCATCATGAAGGTGGAGTTGGTCATCCCGAGCGGTCCGGTGATGTGCTCACGGAAGTAGGCGTCCAATGGCTGCCCACTGGTCGCCTCGACGACCCTGCCCAGCCAGTCGGTGTTGATGCCGTATTCGAACCGGGTGTCCGGATCGGCAACCATCGGCGCGCTGAAGGTGCTGGCCAGGCCGCTCAGTGCATTGCCGGCTCCGGTGGCCTTCTCCCAGCGCACGATGTCGGCGTTCCAGAACCAGTAGGAGAGCCCGGAGGTGTGCGTCATGAGCTGTTTGACGGTGGCCTTGCTCGCGGCTGGGCGCAGCCTCGGGGTGTCGCCGTCGAAGCCCTCCAGCACCCGGATGTCGGCGAACTCCGGACGGTGGGTCTCCACCAGATCGTCCAGCCTCAGGTTGCCCCGCTCCACCTGCTGAAGCGCCGCCACGGTGCACACCATCTTGGTCATGGACGCAATCCGGAACATGCTGTCGGCGCTGACCGGGTCGCTCTGACCGGCGGCCCGGGGTCCGGCTGCCCCCTCGTAGATCAACCCGCTGTCGTCGGCCGCCATCGCGACCACGCAGGGCACGTCCCCCGCCGCCACCGCCTCCTGCAGAACCTCGTTGATCGTCGAGTTCATGGGGGGCCTCCTCGCTCTACCGACTGCACGCCACGGGCGGGCGCGACTCAACCGATCATAGAACCGATTCGGGCGCTCCGGTGCGCTGCTCCTGCCGGCCCCCCAGGCGGTAGAGTCGCCGGGTGCCGCCGACGCCGCGGGTGTCCGTGATCCTGGTCACGTACAACTCGATCCCCGACCTCGAACAGTGCCTCCCGGCCCTGCGGGGCCAGACCGTCCCCGCCGAGGTGGTCGTCGTGGACAACGACTCCCCCGACGGCACCGCCGACTGGGTGGCGACCCATCACCGGGACGTTCGCCTGGTCCGATCGGGATCCAACCTCGGCTACGCGGGCGGCAACAACCTCGGCTTCAGCCTCACCGACACCGCGTTGCTGGCTGTCCTGAACCCGGACACCGAACCGGCGCCGACCTGGCTGGAGGAGCTGATACGGGCCCAGGAGGAGAACCCGCAGGCGGGGTTGCTCACCTCTTCGGTCCGCCTCCGCGAGCGCCCAGGTCATATCAACGCCTGCGGCAACGACCTCCACGTGACCGGGATCGCCTTCTGCCGGGGCCTCAACGAGCCGGCCGCGAGCCACGCGCGGGAGACCCCGGTTCCGGCCGTCTCGGGAGCCGCCTTCCTCGCCCGGCGCGAGATTCTGGAAGAGCTGGACGGCTTCGACGCCGAGTTCTTCATGTACCTGGAGGACACCGACCTCTCGATTCGCTGCCGGCTGGCCGGCCACGAGGTCATCTACGTGCCGGGGTCCGTCGCCCTCCATCGCTATGCCAACAGCCAGAGCCCGGGCAAGCTGTACTACCTGGAGCGGAACCGGCACCTCCTGCTGTTCAAGGACTTCCGGCCGGGGACCCTCCTCGCCATGGCGCCGGTCCTGGTCCTGGGCGAGGTCCAGGCCTGGACGTTCGCCCTCCTGCGCGGACCGCCCTACCTCCGGGCCAAGGCGCGCGCCTACGGCTGGACATGGAGCCGTCGCCGGCACATCCGCGAGAGCAGCCGCAGGATTGCCCGGCGGGTTCCGGACGGCAGCGTCCTGAGGCTGATGACAGCCCGGCTGGCGATCGACCAGGTCCAGGGCGACAGCCGGGCTGTCCGCGTCCTGTCAGCCGTGATCGAAGCCGCCTACAGGGTCCTCTTCCTGCCCGCCCGCCTGCTCATACGGCGGGGCGGAGCCGTATCAGGATAAAGGCGCACCATGGCCGACTACGTCGCCCTCCGACACGACCCCCACAGCTCCCATCAGCAGGTCCTGGATCGGGCCCGCGGCGCCGCCCACGTGCTCGACGTGGGCTGCTCGGCGGGCGTTCTGGCCCGCGACCTCGTCGCGCAGGGGTCGATCGTGGACGGGATCGAACACGACCCCCGCGCCGCCCAGGAGGCCCGCTCGGTGTGTCGCCAGGTTCTGGTCGGAGACCTCGAGACGATGGAGATCGGGCTGCCGGCGGCCGCCTACGACGTCATCCTCTGCGCCGACATCATCGAGCACCTGAGAAGTCCGGCGGCCGCCCTCGTCAAGCTGAGACCGCTGCTGAAACCGCGGGCGAGCCTGGTGGTGTCGGTTCCCAACATCGCCAACTGGTCGATGCGTGTCACCCACCTGCTGGGCAGGTGGGACTACCAGGACCGCGGCCTGATGGACCGCACCCACCTCCACTTCTTCACCCACCGCACCATCCGGCAGGTACTGGAGGCGGCCGGCTACCAGGTCGAGAACGTGGATGTGAGCTGCCCGCTCCCGGTCCTCCGGCGCGAGCCCTTCACGGGGGCGGCGCACTGGCTGGCCCGGCGCCGCAAGAACCTTCTCGCCTACCAGTTCATCGTCACGGCCCGGGCGGCTGAGAATTCGTAGCGGCCATGCCGGCGGAGCGCCGATTCTGGCCCGCCGGCCGTGAACCGTATAATCGGCGGGATGCAACTGCGAGATCTCCTCGGGCGCTTCGCATTGACAAGCTCGGCCCGGCGCCGGCGTGGGGATGCGGAAAAGCTCCAGGCCGATCACCTGGCTCTGCAGCGGCGGCGCCAGGCGCACTACCGGGAGGTCACCAAGACCGATTCGACCGGCCATGGCCCGTCCAGCGGCGGCGGTCCCCACTAGATGGACAAGAGGCGCCAGGCGGGCACCAAGCTGACCCTCGACGGGCCCGAGGATCTCGAGCTGGCGCTGCGGCTGTTCCGCGACGACAGCCTGATGGCCAAGCGCGAATCACGGCGCAAGCAGTACTTCGTTGCCCCCAGCGAGCGCCGCAAGCTGAAGTCGATCGCGGCTCGCAAGCGGGCGCTCAAGAACCGCCGCAAGCGGCCGGCAACCTCGCGCGACTAGCGGCCAAGCGTCCGCGTCCGCGCTCCGAGGCGGGGACGCCGATGAGCGGAACCTGGACCTTCGACCTGGAGGATCTCGACACCTCCGAGCCGGCCCATGCCGCCCACTGGCGCGGCGTCTACGAGGAGTTGCTGCGCAGCTGTGCCGCGGCCCTCGACACGGTCGCGGCTGGGGAGGACAGGCACAGCCGGCTGGCTGACCAGGAGCGCTGGCTGCGACAGCGGGCCAACTACTGGCGGCTCCGGGCCGACAGCCTGGAGGCGGGCTGAGCGGGGTCCGGCCGGCTGCGGCTCGGCGCGGGCGCGTACAGTGGACGGCGAACGGCCGAGGGCGCCAGGATTGGTGTCACTGCCCGTGCCGTTGCCGCGCAGCGGCGACCCCCAGGAGTTAACGCCCTTGAACCCGGAGTCCGCCCCCTCCACCGCCCTGCTTGTGGACGACAACCCGGTTTCGCGAGCGGCCAACGGTCGCCGGCTGTCCCGGGAAGGCTACTCGGTCACCCTGGCCGCGGAGGCCGGTCTGGCGCTGGGCCTGGCCGAACGCCACCGGCCGGCGGTGATCTTCCTCCACCTGGGCCGCGACGGCTCGGGAGCCGCCCAGCTCATCCAGCAGCTGCGGGCCAGCGACAGCTGCCGCCACATCCCGGTGGTGATGGTGCCCGACGAACCCGACCGCGGCCGCCGCGGCCTGCACTCGGTGCTCCGCTCGGGCTGGTGAGCCGGACCGGCGCCAGGCGCCGCTGAGAAGACCTCGCCTCCGATCCGGTCCCGGCCCCCGGCACATTCGAAGCTCACCAGCGCGGCCACCGGCTTTCGTGTCAGATTACAAACCCAGTGAAGAGGGCGGGCCCTAGTCTGAAGCCGGTGCGAGAGCACGCTTCACGCGAGCGCGACCTTCGCCTGGCCGTCCGGGAGCTGGAGTTCCTGCAGCGGCTATCGCTGTCCGCCGCCTCCACCATGGATTCGGCGGAACTGGTCGAGCTGATCATCCGGGAGACCACTTCGGCCATCGACGTCGACGTGGTCTCCCTCTACCTGGTGAGCCCGGACGGGCGCCAGCTGAAACTGAGCGCCACCAACGGTCTCAACGAGCGGATGGTGGGCCGGGTCAGCATGTGGGTGGGGGAGGGGATCACCGGCTGGGTGGCCGAGACGCGGGCGCCCAAGCTGGTCTCGGAGGTGGCCCGCGAGCCGCACTGGAAGTGGGTGCCCGGGCTCGACGAGGAGCGCTTCCACTCCATGCTCTCGGTGCCCATCGAGTCCGGGCCCCGGCTGGTGGGCGTGCTCAACGTGCAGTCGGTTGAGCAGCGCGAGTTCACGAGCGAGGACATCGACTTCCTGCGCGCCATCGCCGGCCAGGTCTCGGGCAGCCTGGAGCGGAGCGAGCTGCAGGGGCGCCTGGAGGCCCAGCTGGCGGAGATTCGACTGTCCCACGACATTCACGAACGCTTCACCCGACTCTCGCTGGACGGCGCCGGGATCCCGGCCATCCTGGAGGCGGTGGGGGCGCTGGCGGGCGGCCGGGCCGGCCTGTTCGCGCTCGACGGCTTCCGGGTTCGCGGCGCCGGTTCGGCCGCCGACGGGGTGCCGGCCCGGCTCCAGCTGCCCGCGGCCGCGCTGAGCCCGGGAGCGCGCGAGGTGCGGGTCACGGCGGGCCGGCCGCCCCGGCCCTACGACCTGGTCCCCGTGCGCGCCGGTGGCGACGTGCTCGGGGTCCTGGCGGTGGCCGTGGGCGAGCAGGCGGTGGAGGCGGACGGCCGGCGCCGGTCCCTGGAGCACGGGGCGACCGTGCTGGCCGTGGAGCTGGCCAAGGAGCGGGCTGCCGCCGAGGTGGAGAGGCGCCTGCGCGGCGACCTGGTCGAGGAACTGCTGGCGGGCGGCCTCGACGCCGAGGAGGCCGAGCGTCTGGCCCGGCAGGCTGAGCGCCTGGGCCATCGTCTTCCCAGCCGGGCCTGGGTGATGGTCGTCGAACCGGATGATGCCGCCGCCGAGGCCGAGATGGGCTCCCCGGGCCGCCAGGACCGGCTCGACCAGGTGCTGGCCGACATCGTGAGGCGGCGGGTGCCGGGCGCCCTGACCGTGGTCCGCTCGGCGTCGGCCGTGCTCCTGGTGCCCGAGGAGGCGGCCGCCGACCTGGCGGCGGCCGAGAGGGTGGCCGAGGTGGTTCTGGCGGCCGCCCTGCCCGTGCTCAGGCCGGCCGGCCTGTCGGTGGGCCTCGGCAACCTGGCCGCCACGGTGGCGGAGCTGGCCCGCTCCCACGTGGAGGCGCGCCAGGCCCTGCGCCTTTCCCGGCGCGCCGGGGTCCGGGCCCGGGTCACCTCCTACCGTTCGCTGGGCGCCTTCCGGCTGCTCCTCGAGGTGCAGTCGCCCGAGGCCCTGCGCGCCTTCGTGGGCGAGGTCCTGGGCCCGCTCCTCAAGTACGCGCAGTCGCGGGACACGCCGCTCCTGGAGACCCTGGAAGCGCTGGCGGCCGCCCGCTGGGTGCGCCGGGCGGCGAGCCGCGCCCTGGGCATCCACATCAACTCGATGAGCTACCGGGTCGAGCGGATCGAGGCCCTCACCGCGCTCTCGCTGGACGACCCCGAGACCCGGGTCGCGATCGCGATCGCGCTCCGGGCCCGGACGATGCTGGGAATGTGAGGGACCAGGAGCCCGCGCCTGGACCCGCTCTGGGGGTTAGGCGTCGTGGTAGAGGTGGAACTCCCAGGGGTGGGGGCGCAGCGCCACCTGCTCCACCTCCCGCGTCATCTTGTAGTCGATCCAGGTCTCGATCACGTCCTTGGTGAAGACCCCGTTCTCGAGCAGGTAGGCGTTGTCGCCGGCGAGCGCCTCCAGCGACTCCTGGAGCGAGCCCGGGACGTTGGCGATCCGGGCCTTCTCGGCCCCCTCCAACTCGTAGATGTCCTTGTCAAGCGGTTTGGGCGGCTCGATCTTGCTCTTGATCCCGTCGAGGCCCGCGCAGACCAGCGCGGCGAAGGCCAGGTAGGGGTTGGCGGTGGGATCGGGGGAGCGGAACTCGAGCCGCTTGGCCTTGGGATTGTTGGAGTACATGGGGATCCTGACGCACGCCGAGCGGTTGCGCTTGGAATAGACCAGGTTGATCGGCGCCTCGTAGCCGGGCACCAGCCGCCGGTAGGAGTTGGTGGTCGGCGCGCAGAACGCGAGCAGCGAGGGCGCGTGCCGGAGCAGGCCGCCGATGTACCAGCGGGCGAGATCGCTGAGGCCGGCGTAGCCCTTCTCGTCGAACATCAGGTTGGCGCCGTCCTTCCACAGACTCATGTGGACGTGCATGCCGCTCCCGTTGTCCTGAAAGAGGGGCTTGGGCATGAACGTCGCCACGTACCCGCGCTGGGCGCAGACGTTCTTGATGATGTACTTGTAGCCCATCATCTGGTCGGCCATCTTGACCAGGGTGTCGAAGCGCATGTCGATCTCGGCCTGGCCGGCGGTGCCCACCTCGTGGTGCTGGACCTCGACCTGAATTCCGGCGTCGATCAGCTTCAGCATGATCTCCGAGCGCAGGTCCTGGAGCTTGTCGACCGGCGGCACCGGGAAGTAGCCCTCCTTGAAGCGAGGGCGGTTGGCGAGGTTGGGGAAGCTGTTCTGGCCGGAGTTCCAGATCCCCTCATCGGAGTCGATGAAGTAGTAGCCGCTGAACGCGTTCTGGTCGAACCGCAGGCTGTTGAAGATGTAGAACTCGGCCTCCGGCCCCAAGTAGCTGACGTCGGCGATGCCGCTCTCGACCACATAGGCCTCCGCCTTCCTGGCGATGTGGCGGGGGTCACGGCTGTAGGGCTTGCGGGTGATCGGGTCGACCACGTCACAGACGACGTACATGGTCGGGACCTGGAGCACGGGGTCGATGGTGGCGGTGTCGGGGTCGGGCAGGAGCAGCATGTCGCTCTCGTTGATGGCCTGGAATCCGCGGATGCTGGAGCCGTCGAATCCGAGGCCCTCGGCGAAGGTGTCCTCCTCGAACTCGCTGAGCGGCAGGCTGAAGTGCTGCCAGGTTCCGGGCAGGTCGACGAAGCGGACGTCGACCACCTTGATTCCCGCCGCGCGGGCCTTCTGGAGGACCTCGGCAGGTGTGGTCTTGCTGGATTTTCCGACCTCGATCGCCATGGGCGCCTCCAATGCAACGGCTGGCCGAGTGAAGCTCTGGGAAAGTGGCCGTGCTCCCGCGAGACGGACCCCTGCATGGTAGTGCCGGGGACGCCCTCACTTCCAAGTGCAATGCGCACGAGGCCGCCCCGGGGCGATGTCGTGTGGACCCCACGAGGCGGGGCGCGGGCAGCCCGCCCGGGGCTAGTAAATTGGTGCTGAGGATACAGGCCCGGGCCGGGAAACTTGTGCGGACCGCCCGTGGTGAGCGGGCCAGCCCGGAACTAGCTTCAGGCCATGAGAAAACGACTGCTGTTGCTCCCTCCCCTGGCCTG
>JBBSHA010000091.1:0-8175 GCA_038253595.1 Candidatus Dormibacterales bacterium | reverse complement strand
CTACCACCCGCCCCTGACCCTGGCCGAGACCGCCTCGGTGTTCGGCGAGACCCTCACCTTCGACGCCATCATGAGCCGGGAGCAGGACCCCCAGATCAGGCTCTCAATGCTCTGCCACCAGGTCGAGGATTCGTTCGCGACCGTTTTCCGCCAGGTCGCCATGAACCGCTTCGAGGACGCCGTCCACAATGCCCGCCGCGCCGAGGGCGAGCTGTCGATTGAACAGGTCTCCGATCTCTGGCAGGAGCGGATCCAGGCCATGTTCGGTGACTCGCTCGCGCTGACGGCCGAGCACCGACCCTGGTGGAGCTACGTCGAGCACTTCATCCACGTGCCCGGCTACGTCTACGCGTACGCGTACGGCAACCTGCTCGCCCTGTCCATCTACCGCCGCTACCGCGAGGTGGGCACGCCGGAATTTGTGGAATCCTACCTCCGGTTCCTGGGCACCGGCGGCGCGATGGCGCCCGACGAGGCCGTGCGGATCGTGGGCATGGACATCACCGAACCCGGCTTCTGGGACTCGGGCCTGGACATCATCGACGGCATGGTGGCCGAGGTGGAACGGCTGGCGGGATAGCGGGCCGCGGTGCCCGGGTTTGTTTCAGAGGGCCCCGGCCAAGCCTGCCCGGATCCGCGTCACGGTCACCGCCAGACCCGGTCGAGGCCAGGCCTGAATGCCCTCGTGATTGGGGTCCAGCACCTTCCAGCCATCATGTCCGGCCGCCGCCAGCACCACGCTGTGGCCGCCCGTCGCGTAGGTTGCGGGCTGCAGCGGGCGCCAGCCCCAGGCCCCCCGGCGACCGGGGGCCTCCTGGCCCCAGGCGAGGTTGGCGATCAGCGCTTCACCGGGCACCGGGCGGAGGGGGAGACCGGGGATCACCAGCCCGCTGCGGGAGGACACCGCCAGCCCCGCCGCACCGGCCAGGGCCTCGATCCGGAGGTCGAGTGGAGCGCGCCGTCCGGGCAGGCTGACGTAATCCATCAGGCCGGGGGCGCCCAGGGGGGCGGCGGCTCCCAGGCGCACGCTGGCGGTTTCCAGGTCGGGCAGGCCGTCGGCTCCCAGCGCTCCCAGCCCAGCCAGGATCGAGGCGCTGGTGCAGGCCGCACCCCGGTTCGGAACCCAGGCGCGGGCCAGGGCGGCGGTCCAGAGCATGGATGCCGTTATAGTCGGTTTCAAGCTTGGCACAGGCCGTGACTGCCCCCGAGCACCTCGAGCCCTCGCTCATGGTCAGGGCGCAGCGATACGAGAAGGACGCTCTCGAGGAGCTCTTCAACCGCAATCTCGAGGCGGTCTACGCGATCGCGCACGCCCTCTGCGGGGATGCCAACGCCGCCGAGGCCCTGGCCGGGCAGGCGTTCATGAAGGCTCTCGACGGGCTGCCCTCCAACCGCTCCGAAGCGGCCCGCTTCGACACCGGAGTGCGGCGGCTGGCGGCGACCGGCGGCCTGCGCCGGCTGCCCATGGCGAGCGGCGTCCGGGCCGGTCTCGGCCGGCTGCCGCGCGCCCAGTACGAGGTCGTGGCGCTCCGGCTGCTGGGCGGGCTCTCGACCGAGCTGCTCGCCAGCCATCTCGGCCGCCGCCCCGCGGCGGTGCGCGCCCAGCTGGCGGACGGCCTCAGAGAGCTCGGCGGCGGCCGCAACGGCCACCGCCAGGTGGGCGCCGAGGCCGACTTCGACCTCGCCGTGGACCGGGCCCGGGACGGTCCCGAGGCGGGCGGGCCGGCCGGCTCCCCGGCGGTCCCGGCAGATGCGGACGTCCTCCTCACCACGGCCGGCACCGTGGCCGCGCTGGCGCGCGCGCCGATCCCGCCCGCCACCGCCACCCGCCTCCGCACCATGTTCTTCGCTGCGGTCGGCGAGCGCCGAGCACTGTGGGTGCACCGCAACCACGGTGTCGCCACGGTGCCCGGGGTGAACGTGCGCAAGCGTCCTAGCCAGACCGGCGCCTACAGCGCCCTCGCGTTCGCGGGCATGCTGGCGCTGGGCATCGGGGTGGTGCTGGCGGTGCTCTCGTCGTTCGCAGACCCGGACTCGGTCTTCTACCCGATCAAGGGTCTGGGCGAGAGCGTGCTGATCAAGGTCAACCGCGACCCGGTGGCGCGGGCCGACCTCGAGATCAAGCTGGCCGGCGCCCGGAGCCGGGAGGCGGAGGACATGGCCGCCGCCGGCAAGGGCCAGCTGGCTGAAGACGCGATCGCCCGCCACTTCGACCTGCTCCGGAGCGGGGCGACCGACCTGAAGCGGGCGCCGCTGCGAACGGCCAAGTGGAAGGCGGCGCGCGATCGCCTGTTCGACGAGGCCGGCAAGCCGCAGACGCAGGAGCAGCGGGACCTCAAGGCGGCCGGGCAGGCGGGGGCGGCGGACGGCATCAAGGTGCTGGCCGAGAACTACCAGAACCAGCGCAAATCCCTGGACGCCGGACTGGGGCGAGCGGTGCCGGCGGCCGGACCCGCCCCCGGCTCCGAGGGGACCAACATCGCCCCCAGCCCCGCTCCCTCGCCCTGACCGGCCGAGCTCCGGTGAGCACGGCAGCGCCCCGGCTTGGGTGGGTCGCAGAGGACCTCTGACCATCGCCGGGACCGCGGCCAGGAGCCGGCGCCTGGTGCTGGCGCTGGACGTGGGCACCTCGTCGGTGCGGTCGATGCTGTTCGATGGAGCGGGCCGGGAGCTCCCGGGTGGCGAGGTCCAGCTTCGCTACCAGCCCCGGGTCGGGGCCGGCGGCGCGGCCGAGGTCGGCGTCGAGGCCCTGTTTGAGCTGTGCACCCGGACGCTGGACGGCGCGGTGCGGCGGGCGCGCCGGGTGGGCGAGGTGGAGGCGGTCGGGGTCTCCACCTTCTGGCACGGCCTGGCCGCTGCCGACGCTCGGATGCGGCCGCTGACCCCGGTGATCCTGTGGTCGGACACGCGGGCCGGCCGGCAGGCTGAACGCCTCCGCCGGGAGCTCGACCAGGAGGCCTACCGGCGCCGCGACGGCTGCCCCCTCCATGCCAGCTACTGGCCCGCCAAGCTGGCCTGGCTGAAGGCGGAGGAACCCGCGCTGTTCGGCCGCGCCCGGCACTGGGTCAGCTTCTGCGACCTGCTCTACCAGCGCCTCTTCGGCGAGCTCGGAACCAGCGCCTCGATGGCTTCGGGGACCGGACTCCGGCGCCTCCAGGACGGCGCCTGGGATCTCGAGTTGCTAGAGCGCCTGGGCGTGCCCCCGCAGCGGCTACCGCCCCCCGCCGCCGAGATGAGCGGGCTCCGGACCGAGTTCGCCCGGCGCTGGCCGGCGCTGGCCCGGGTGCCCTGGCTGACGGCGGCCGGCGACGGCGCGCTGGCCAACCTGGGCTCGGGCTGCGTCGCCGAGTCACACCGGGCGCTGACCGTGGGCACCTCCGGCGCCCTGCGGACGATGACCGCCGGCCGCCCCGACCGGCTCGCCGCCGGGCTCTGGTGCTACGTGCTCGACGAGCGCCGGCACCTGGTGGGGGGCGCTCTCAGCAACGGTGGCAACCTGTACGCGTGGATGGTCAGGGTCCTGGCCGTGCGCGAGCGCGGTCTCGAGGCCCGGCTCCGGCGCATGGCCCCGGCGGCGACCGGGCTCACGTTCCTGCCCCTGCTGGCGGGCGAGCGGGCGCCCGGGTGGGCGGCGCAGGCCTCGGGAGCGATCGGCGGCCTGACCCAGACCACCAACGCCGACCAGATCGTGAGGGCGGGGCTGGAGGCGGTCGCCCTCCGCTTCGCCCGTCTCGACGCCGCGCTCGACGAGAGCGTGCCGGGGGCCCGGATGCTGGTGGCCAGCGGTGCGGCGCTGGCCGCGTCCCCGGTCTGGGCCCAGATCATGGCCGACGCCATCGGCAAGCCGCTGCTGCTCGGAAGGCAGTTCGAGGCCTCGGCCAGGGGGGCGGCGCTGTTCGCCCTGGAGCGGTTGGGCGGGAGCTCCGAACGGCCGCCGGGGCGAGGCCGTACCTTTGAACCACGACCAGAAGCGCACCGGGCCTACCGCGCGTCGTACCTTCGGCAGGGGAGGTTGTACGACGCGCTGGTCAGGGACCGCCTGCTGGACACGGAGGGGACGGCGGCCCACCTCGGGGTTTGGAATGGAGATCACTGACATGGCTACGATGACGAGCACGCTGACCGGCCGGGACATCGAATTCCTGCGCGAGCTGGGACAGCAGCTCCGGGTCGACAGCATCCGTTGCAGCACCGCCGCCGGATCGGGCCACCCCACCTCCTCGATGTCCGCGGCCGACCTGATAGCGGTCCTGCTCGCCCGCCACCTGGAGTACGACTGGCAGCGGCCGGAGGAGGCGACCAACGATCACCTGATCTACTCCAAGGGCCACGCCTCGCCCCTCTGCTACGCGATGTTCAAGGCCGCCGGCGCCATCACCGACGCCGAGATGATGACCTACCGCAGGCTGGGATCGCGGCTGGAGGGTCACCCGACTCCGGCCATCCCCTGGGTCGACGTGGCCACCGGCTCCCTCGGCCAGGGCCTGCCGATCGCGGTCGGGGTGGCCCTGGCAGGCCGGCGCCTGGACCGGCTGCCCTACCACGTGTGGACGCTCTGCGGCGACTCCGAGATCGCCGAGGGCTCGATCTGGGAGGGCATCGACAAGGCCGGTCACCTGGGCCTGTCCAACTTCACGGCCATCGTCGACGTCAACCGCCTCGGTCAGCGCGGGGAGACCGAGTTCGGTTGGAACGCCGAGGTGTACCGGCGCCGCGCCGAGGCGTTCGGGGCGGACGCGGTGATGATCGACGGCCACGACGTGGAGCAGATCGACCGGGCGCTGGGCGCGGCCCGGGCCGCAACCGCCCGGCCCACCGTGATCATCGCCCGCACCGTCAAGGGCAAGGGCTTCTCGGAGGTCGAGAACCAGGACGGCTGGCACGGCAAGCCGCTGCCCGAGGACATGGCGCGGCGGGCGATCGAGGAGCTGGGCGGTGAGCGCAGCGCGGTCGTCGAGACGCGCCGTCCGGCGCCCGGCAGGCCGGCCATCGCGCCCGATCCCGCGGCCCGGGTCGAGCTGCCCAAGTACGAGCTGGGGGACCGGACGCCGACCCGCAAGGCGTACGGCGACGCCCTGCTCGCCCTGGGCGCCCTGCCCGACGTGGTGGCCCTGGACGGCGAGGTCAGCAACTCCACCCACTCCGACCAGTTCGGCAAGCGCTATCCGGAGCGGTTCTTCGAGATGTTCATCGCCGAGCAGATGCTTGTCGCCGCGGCGGTGGGCATGAGCGTGCGCGGCTACCGGCCGTTCGCGTCTACTTTCGCGGCGTTCTTCTCGCGCGCCTACGACTTCGTTCGGATGGCCGCCATCTCCCGGGCCAACATCCGCCTGGCCGGCTCCCATGCCGGGGTCGAGATCGGTGCGGACGGACCCTCCCAGATGGCCCTCGAGGACCTGGCCTCGATGCGGGCGATCTTCGGCTCGACCGTCCTCTACCCGTCCGAGGCGGTTTCGGCCGCCAAGCTGACCGAGGCCATGGCGGAGCTGCCCGGGATCGTGTTCATGCGCACCACCCGGGGCGGCTACCCGGTGCTCTACGAGAACTCCGAGAGCTTCCCGGTTGGCGGCTCCAAGGTGGTCCGGCAGTCCGCCCAGGACCAGGTCGCGCTGATCGGGGCCGGGGTCACGCTGCACGAGTGCCTGAAGGCGGCCGACCAGCTCCAGGAGGCCGGGGTGCGGGCCCGCGTGATCGACCTCTACAGCGTCAAGCCGGTGGACGCGGAGACTCTGCGAACGGCAAGCCAGGCCACCGGCGGCCGGCTGGTGGTCGCCGAGGACCACTACCCCCAGGGCGGCCTCGGGGCAGCCGTGATGGAGGCGCTGGCGGGCGAGGCCAGCCCGCCCCGGGTGGCCCAGGTCGCGGTGGGCGGGCTGCCCGCGTCGGGCACCCCGGCCGAACTGCTCGATGCGGCCGGGATCTCGGCGCCCCACATCGCCGCGGCGGCACGCCGGCTGCTGGAAGGCTAGATGGCGAACCCGCTGCGGGAGCTTCAGGAGCAGGGCCAAAGCCTGTGGCTGGACAACATCCGGCGCCAGCTGATCACCTCGGGGGAGCTGGCCCGGCTCCGTGATGAGGGGGTGACAGGGGTCACCTCCAACCCCACCATCTTCGAGAAGGCGGTGGCCGGGTCGACCGACTACGACGAGGCGCTGGTGCGGCTGGTCCGGGCCGGTCGCCGTCCTGCCGACATCCTCTGGGACCTGATGCTGGAGGACATCCAGGCCGCGGCCGACGTCTTCCGGCCGGTCTACGACCGGACCGGCGGCGCCGACGGCTTCGTCAGCATCGAGGTCGCCCCGGCGGTCGCCCGCGACACCCGCAGGACCGTCGCGATCGCCCGCGACCTGCACCGGCGGAGCGCCCGGCCCAACGTCATGGTCAAGATCCCGGCCACCCGGCCCGGCCTGCCGGCGATCCGCCAGATGATCGGCGAGGGCGTCAACATCAACGTCACCCTGATCTTCTCCACTGAGCGCTACGACGCGGTGGTGGAGGCTTTCCAGGCCGGTCTCGAGGACCTCAGGGCGGCCGGCGGCGATCTCTCCAAGGTCGCCAGCGTGGCCAGCTTCTTCGTGAGCCGGGTGGACTCCAAGGTCGACCAGCAGCTCGACCAGCTGATCGCCGGCGCCCGCGACCCCAAGATCCGCAGGCATCTCGAGGGCCTGCGCGGGAAGGCGGCCATCGCCAACTCCAAGAAGGCCTACCAGCACTACCAGTCGCTCCACTCCGGCGCGCGCTGGCAGGCCCTGGCGGGCGCCGGCGCCCGGCCCCAGCGCTGCCTCTGGGCGAGCACGTCGACCAAGGACCCCAGCTACCACGACACCATGTACGTCGAGGAGCTGATCGGTCCCGACACCGTGGACACGGTGCCGCCGGCAACGCTGGCCGCCTTTCGAGAGCACGGCGAGGTGCGGCGCAGCCTGGATGCCGACATGGCGCTCGTCGACCGCCGCCTGAAGCAGCTGGCGGACGCCGGGATCGACCTCCGCGAGGTGACCCGCGAGTTGGAGGTGGAGGGCGTCGAGCTGTTCGCCAAGTCCTTCCAGAGCCTGCTCAAGACCCTGAGAGAGGCGGCTCGCGACATCCGAGCGGGACGGGGACCGCGCCAGTGGTTCTCGCTGGGCACCCTGCAGCCGGCGGTGGACCGGGTGGTCGCCGAGCTTCAGAGGCAGGATGCCCCGCGCCGGGTCTGGGCCAAGGACGCCGGCTTCTGGAAGGGCTCCGAGCCGGCCCGCTGGATGGGCTGGCTGAGCATGCCGGAGAAGATGGCGGAGCGGGTGCCCATGCTCGAGGAGCGGGCCCGCGAGGTGCACGGCTACCGGGATGTCGTGCTCCTCGGCATGGGCGGGTCGAGCCTGGGGCCGGACGTGCTCCGGAACACCTTCGGCGCCGTCCGCGGGCACCCCCGGCTGCACGTGCTGGACACCACCGACCCGGCCACGATACTGGCGCTGCGCGCCCGTCTGGACCTCGAGGAGACGCTGTTCATCGTCGCCAGCAAGTCGGGCGGGACGACCGAGACGATGTCCCACCTGGCCTACTTCTGGGCCGAGGTGACCGCAGCCCAGGTGGGCCCGCCGGAGCGCCACTTCGCCGCCATCACCGACGCCGGCAGCTCGCTCGAGAAGCTGGCGGTGGAGCGCGACTTCAGGTGGATCTTCCTGAACCCCGCCGACATCGGCGGCCGCTACTCGGTGCTCTCCTACTTCGGCCTGGCGCCGGTGGCCCTGATGGGCGCGGACGTCGGCAGGCTGCTGAGCCGGGCCGAGGAGATGGCCCATTCCAGCGACTCCTCGACCCCGGTCGACAGCAACCCCGGCCTCTGGCTGGGAGCGGTGATGGGGGCACTCGCCGGCCAGGGCCGCAACAAGGTCACGCTGCTGATGTCGCCCCGGGTGGCCACGTTCGGGTACTGGATCGAGCAGCTGCTGGCGGAGAGCACCGGCAAGCAGGGACGGGGTCTGGTGCCGATCGAGGGCGAGCCGGTGGGGGTCCCCCAGGCCTACGGCGATGATCGCCTGTTCGTCTACACGCGGATGGCGGCCGACCCCGAGCACGCCGGGGTGAAGGCCCTGGAGAGGGCCGGCCAGCCGGTGGTCACCATCACCCTGCGCGACACCCTTGATCTGGGGGGCGAATTCCTGCGCTGGGAGCTGGCCACGGCGGTTGCGG
>JBBSHA010000090.1:0-8176 GCA_038253595.1 Candidatus Dormibacterales bacterium | reverse complement strand
TCCAAAGCGGAGGTCATCCGCTGCCTAAAGCGATACGTGGCGCGCGAGCTCTACCAGGCCTTCGTGCGGCCTCACCAGCAACAGGTCGACTCCGATGCAGCCTGACCGACAAGCTCAAGACAGGGACTTGACATCCATAGGGATCCCTATTCATCACCCTGCTAGCGCGGGGAGCAGGAGCCGCCTCAGCGGGCGGGTTCCCGGGCGCGGAGGGCGAGCACTCCGGCCAGTATGACGGCGACCAGCGCGGCGCCCCCGATGGCCGGCCCGGGCCCGGTCCGCGAGGCCAGCAGGCCGCCGCCCAGCGGTCCGGCGGCAAAGCCGACCGCCACCGCGCTGGAGCTGAACCCGAAGACCCGGGCCTGGGCCTCGGCCGGCGTCTCGAGGCCGATCATCGCCGACAGCGAGGGCCCCAGGGCGCCGTAGAAGGCACCCCCCAGGGCCGCACCGAGCACGATCAGGGGCACCGTGGGGCCGAACCCGGTGAGCGCCTGCGCCCCCGCCAGGAGCAGGGCGCAGAGGACGGCCAGGCCGCGGTACCCGAGGCGGCGCGCCACGCCCGCGTAGAAGATCGCGGCCAGGGCGCTGGCCAGGCCGGAGGCGGCGAAGGCGAGCCCCGTCACGGCCGCCACCCCGCTCGACACGTGCTCCAGCAGCCGCAGCACCACCAGCGGCTGGAAGCCGCTGAACGAGCTCTGGAGCAGGGCCTGGCAGGCGACCAGGGTGGCGATGGCCGCCACGGTCCCCGCTCCGACTCGGCGCAGCGTCTCGGCCAGGGACAGCCGGGGGCCGTCCCGGCGGACCAGGGGCGCCTCCGTGACCACGATCACCACCGGGATCGCGGCCACCAGCAGCAGCACCCCGCCGGCGACGAACAGGGCCCGGAGGCCGAACACCGACGCCGCCAGGCCGCCCACCGAGGGGCCGAGTGCGCCGCCCACCGCCACCGAGCTGCTGAGCACCCCCAGCGCCCAGCCGACGCGGCCCCGGGGCGTGCCGGTGGCGACCAGGGCGGTGGCGGCCGCCACCGTTCCCGAGGTGCCGCCCTGGAGCAGGCGGAGGACGATCAGGTCGATCGGGCCGCGGGCGAGGCCGAGCAGGCCGACGGTGATGCCGCCCAGGATCATCGCCCGGACCAGCATCGCCTTGCGTCCGTAGCGGTCGGCCAGGATGCCCCAGATGGGGCTCATGATCGCCAGCGCCAGGCCCGAGGCGCCGCCGGTGATGCCGGTGTAGATGGCGAGCTGGCCGGGGTCGCGGACGCCCAGCTCTCTGAGGAAGAGTGGCAGGAAGGGAAAGGCAAACGAGAACCCGAAGATGGCGGTGAACTCGGCGAACCAGAGCGCAACCAGGTTGCGCCGCCAGTCGACCGGCTCGATCAATTCGCCAGCAGGTCGAAGATCCGGTTCGGGGTGATCGGGAGATCGCCCACCAGCACGTCGGGCTTGACCTGGCGGAGGGCATCCTCGATGGCGTTGGCGAGCGTGGCCACGGCGGGGATGGTGCCGCTCTCGCCGGCGCCCTTGAAGCCCTCGGGGTTGGCGTCGCTGGCCGTCTCGATCCGGTGCACGCTGGGCACACCCACCTCGGGCGCGCCCGGGATCGAGTAGTCCAGGAAGCTGGCGCTGACGAAGCCGCCGTCCCCGGTGTAGATCGCCTCCTCGAAGAGCGCGTAGCCGAGGCCGTGAGCGAAGCCGCCGTGCATCTGGCCCTCGACGATCCGGGCGTTGATCGAGCGGCCGGTGTCGTGGACGATCACGTAGCGCTGGATCTCCACCGAGCCGGTCACCGGGTCGACCAGGACCACGGCTGCATGGCAGCCGCTGGAGAAGGCGAGAGGACGGTTGGGCGTGAACGCCTCCTCGACCTCCAGGCCCCCTTCGGGGATCACCTGGGTGGCCGGGATCGCCTTGCTGGGGGTGCCCCGCACGCTGATCACAGCGTCCTCCAGCAGCAGGTCGGCGGGGTCGGCCTCGAGCACCTCGGCGGCCTGCTCCAGCAGGCGCCGGCGCATCGCGGTGGCGGCCTGAGCGGTGGCGTTGCCGGCCTGCACGGCGGTCCGGCTGCCGGCCGTCATCTCGGCCGGCGAGCTGGCGCGGGTGTCACCGGCGATCGCCCGGATCCGGTCCACCGGCCAGCCCAGCCGGTCGGCCAGCACCTGGGTGACAGCCGTGAGGTGGCCCTGGCCCTGGGGGGTCGAGCCGACGGCCACGGTGGCGGTCCCGTCCCTGTCGAGGCGGACGCGGGCCGGCTCGCCCCGCCCGAAGCCGCTCGACTCGACGCAGCAGGCGAGGCCGACCCCGACCAGGCGCCCGTCCTGCGGCCGCCGGTCGATGGCCTCGTAGCCGATCGCCTCGAGGGCGGTGCGCAGGAGTTCCGGATAATCGCCGCCGTCATAGACGTGGGTCGCCCGGCCGGCCGGGAAGCCGGTGTCGTAGGGCATCTGGCCGGGCTGGATCAGGTTGCGGCTCCTGACCTCGACCGGGCCGATGCCCAGCCGGAGGGCCAGCCGGTCCATCAGCCGCTCGATCGCGAAATTGCCCAGCGGCCGGCCGCCGCCGCGCACGAACCCGGTGCTGGCGGTGTTGGTGCACACCACCCGGTACTCGACGCCGAAGGCGGGCAGCACATAGGCCGAGACCATGTGCGGGATGATGATGTCGGGCTGGGCGGCTCCGGAGGTGGTGTAGGCGCCGCCGTCGTGGGTGAGGGTGCCGCGCAGGCCGCGCAGCCTGCCGTCCGGGCCCGCGGCCAGCTCCAGCTCCATCACGGTCCCGTGCGCGTGCACGGTGGTGGCGGTGTCCTCGCTGCGGGTCGCCACCCAGCGCACCGGCCGCTGCAGGCGCTGGGCCGCGAGCGCGACCACGACGTCCTCGGGGTAGACCGTGGCCTTGGGCCCGAAGCCCCCGCCCACGTCCTCGGCGCGCACGGCCACCGCCTCGCGGTCCAGCCCGAGCATGTCGGCGACCCGGTCCCGGACCCCGAACACCGTCTGCGTCGACGTCCAGACGGTGAGCCCGCCGGCCTCGGCGTCGAAGGCGGCGGTGACGGCCCGGGGCTCCATCGCGCCGCCGCAGATCCGGGCCGCCGTCAGCCGCGCCGAGACCACCACCGAGTCGCCGCCGAAGGCTGCCTCCACCTCGCCGTAGCGATGGCCGCTGGTGCCCGCGACGTTGCTCTCCATGCCCTCCCAGACGGGCGGAGCGCCCTCGCGCAGCGCCGCCTCCAGCGTGCCCGCGGCGGGCAGCGGCTCCAGGTCGGCGAAGATGGCGGCGGCCGCGTCGGCGGCCTGGTAGGGTTGCTCGGCGATCACCGCCGCAATCGCATCGCCGACGTAGCGGCAGACCCCGTCGGCCAGCACCGTGCGGCCATGACCCTGCACGTGGCGGGGGACGAAGTCCTTCATGACGCGGGCGGTTTCGGGAAGGTCGGCCACGGTCCAGATGGCCAGCACGCCGGGCATCGCCAGCGCCTCGGCCACCTCCACGGAGAGGATGCGCGCGTGTGCGAGGGGCGAACGCAGGAAGGCGACGTGGGCGAGGCCGGGCGGGGCGACGTCCCCCGCGTAGCGGCCCGCACCGGTGATCAGGTGGGGGTCCTCGAGGCGCCGCATGGGTGATCCGATGCTGAGGGCCACGAAGGCTAGAATAAGCAACCGGCCGATCCGGGGGCGGCTAGCTCAGTTGGGAGAGCGCTAGCTTGACATGCTAGAGGTCGGCGGTTCGAGCCCGTCGCCGCCCACACCAATTCGGGCCGCGTTACATGGCGCGAACCCGTCGCCTAAGGTCGAGGACGCGCCTCAGACCCGGGTCGATGTCACGCATCAGCGGGCGGGGGTTCATGGCCGAGCAGGATTCGGATGACGATCTGACGGCAGCCCTCAACAGGCGCACAGAGAACCGGCATTCAGATCGCAGGTCAGGGCGCCGACTTGCGGGCTTCCGAGTGTGATCGTGCTGCCGCCGGCCGCAGTCTGGGGGGATTCGTCCGGGAGAGCCCGCGAGCGCGGACCGCGTTCGTCACCGGGCAGCCGGGGCCCTCGCGGCACACGCCCGTGTCGCAAAGCCGGCACATCCAACGCACAGCGTCTGGATCCCTCATCTGGCCGACCAGGAGCCTGGAGTGGAGCGCCTCCAGGGTCTGGCGCTCCTCCTCGCTGAGCGCGCCCAACGTCCGTTCGAGGATCGCGCCCCGCGCCGCGGCCACCTTTTCGGCGGCGCGGTGACCGGCGGCGGTCAGCGAGACAGTGGTGGTGCGGCCGTCCGGACCCGGGCCGCGCTTGACGAGCCCGTCGGCGGCCAGGCGATCGATGAGTCGAACCGCGCCGGACGAGGTAAGCCCCAGTACCCGGCGCAGGAGTTCGATCGAAGGGCGCTGGTCGAACTGGCGCATCCAGGAGAGGGCGGCCGCGGCCGACTCCGAGCGGCCGGCGGCCTCCGCCGTGCGATCGGTCACGACCAGCGCCAACGCACCGAGCAGGTTGGCGGTCCGGTCGAAGGACACTCGCGTCAGCTCTTTGTGAGCGTCAGCTCATAGGTCCCGGTCGACCCATGGGGCGCTTCCGAGGTGCCCTCGCCGGTCAGGCTCTTGAGGCCGCCAGAGGCCGAACCCTCGATCACCGACCACTTGCTTCGCGCGGCGCCCCCGTCGAAAGCGCCGTCGCTCTCCATGACGAACGCGCCATTGCTGCCTTCGAACTCACCCGCGAATTTGCCGTAGCCCGAGAACACCGCTGTGCCGTCCGCCTTGTAGTACATCAGCAGCTCCCAGGTCCCCTTGCCCTCGAGGCCGCCGGTGTAGTCCTGGGCGATGCTGGCGTGGGTCAGCTTGGCCTTGCCGTCCAGCTCCTCGATCGTCCTCTCGTCCCATCCGGTGACCGCGAAGTCGCCTTTGACATTCGGCATTCTGACCTCCTCACAATAATGTGTGACTCACACACTATGTTAGTCGGGTACGCTGTCCTTTGCCGAATCGAGAAAAGAGTGCTCGATGAAATCTCACAAGCGGCCGGCCCCGCCCCGGAGCCCTGGCCCCGCGCGTCAGGCGGCGATCTGGGCCGCCCTCAGCCAGATCTGGTCGATCACGTCGGGGATGGGAGCGTGGGGGTGGGCCTCCACACCGAGGGCGCGTAGCGGAACCTCCCAGCCGTCGGGCAGCGACGGGACGCCGGCCTCCTTGAGTTGCACCAGTTCGAACAGCGGTTGGTTGAAGCGCAGCAGCAGACGGTGGGTGTCCAGTTGATTCAAGTCTTGTCTCCTTCCCGCCGGCAAGGAACCGGCATAGGGGAGACGCACCGGGCCCGGAGACTACCCGAGTCCGAGCTTCCGGCCGGCGAGCCGGGCCATGAGGGCGCTCAGGTTGTCCCTTCCGTACGTGCTCTCGTCGCGGTTCAGGAAGCAGTCCATGCAGACGGCGCCGTGACCTGGGACCTCGACCCTGGGAACCGGCGGCGGGATCGCGCTGGAGCAGAGCAGACAGACCGCCCGCGGCCAGTCGCTCGAGGGTTGCTCCCCGCGCTGCTGACCGGCTCCGCGGCGAGCGCTTCGCATGACGGGCATTCTGGGGAGTAACCAAGCCCTTAGCGCCCCTGCAAATGCCGGGTAGCTCGAAAACCGGGCCAGAGTCCGAAATCCGGACCGCATCAGGGTTGTCTGCGTCCCATGCATTTGTAGGGTGCTGCGCCGCCGGACCGCCCATAGGATGGCGCGATGCGACAGCGCCCGCCGAGGTCCCGATGACCGACAACCCCAACTGTTCCGGCGCCGGCGTCGCCGGCGGCGAGCCGGAGAGCGCGCCCGCGACGCCGAACATCCGGATCGTGGCCGAATCGCTGATGGCGGCCCTGGCGGACAAGGTCGGCCTGGACGCGGAGCTGATCGGTAGCGCTGACCCCGAGGTCGTGGTGCGCATGCTCCAGTCGCTGGCCCGGGTGGACGGCCCGCTGGGGCCGGCCCCGACGCCGGGCGACGAGCTGTGGCGAGACCCCGAGCTCTCATTTCGCCGCGACATCGTCACCCGCGCCCTGCGCGACGAGCTGGCGGAGCGGCTCCGGGTGCCGCCCCGGCGCCTCGGCCAGGTCAGCCGGCTGGCCGCCGCCCGCATCCTGAGCCGGCTCCAGGAGCCGCCGCCGGACCAGGCGGGGGGCGCCTCCGGGGAGCGGCCGCTGCTGCACGAGCGCCGCGACGCCATCGGGCGCGCGCTCCGTGGCAGCCTGGCGGAGCGCCTGGCGGTGCCGCCGATCATCCTCGCCGGCATGAGCGCCGAGCTGGCGGCCCGGATCCTGGTTCCGCTGATCGAGCTGCAGCTTGAGGCCGACCGGCTGAGCGCGGCGAGCGCCGCCGATGGCGACCTCGGCCTCGGCTTCCCGGAGCGCCGCGAGGGCCTGGCCCGCGCCCTCCGGGACGCGGCCGCGGAGAACCTGCTCCTGCATCCCCGCCTGCTGGCCGGCCTCAGCCCGGTGGCGGCGGCGACCATGATCGCCCGCCTCAACGCGGCCCGCCGCGACGTGGTCAGCACGCGCGCCCGGGTGGCGATCGACGAGCTGACGGGTGCCCTCACCCGGGGCGCCGGGGAGGCCGCCCTGGACCGGGAGATCAAGCGCGCCGGCCGCCTCGGCGGCGCCCAGCTGCTGGTCGTGTTCATCGACCTCGACTCGCTGAAGGCGATCAACGACCGCGACGGCCACGCCCAGGGCGACCGCCTGCTGAGACTGCTGGTGACCTCGATGACCGAGCGCCTGCGCGCCTACGACATGGTCATCCGCTGGGGCGGCGACGAGTTCCTGTGCGTGATGCCCCAGACCGACCGGGAGGCAGCCACGCGCGTGATGAACGCGATCCTGGACAGCTTCTCCCGGATGACCGGCGGCAGCTCCTTCAGCCTCGGCTACGCGGTCCTCGAGGAGGACGACAGCGTGGGCGCGGTGGTGGGTCGGGCCGACGCCGCCCTATACCAGATGAGGCGGGCGGCGGCCGCCGAGCGCCCCGCGGCGGCGCCAGTTCCGCTGGGCGAGGAAACCTAGCAGGGTGACGAAAAAGGTCGGCGAGGGCTGCGGTGTCCAGGTGGTCCAGGTGCAAGGACGAGCCGAGCACCGGAGCGCGCGCACTTTGAGTGCGTAAGCGAGGAGCGCAGAAAGTGACGCCGCAGATGGACCGCATGGGAGCCGCAGATGCGCCGATTCCTTTTTCAACAGACTGCTGGGCTCGACGGCCGCCGTTCTCGACGGCCCGGGCCGGCGGGGCCCTCTGAGTAGAATCCGCAGTACCGAACAGCCTGAGGCCCGTTCGTCTAGTGGACTAGGACGCCGGCCTTTCAAGCCGGAGATCGCGGGTTCGAAGCCCGCACGGGCCACCAACCGGCGGATCCGGGCGGGTGTAGCACAATGGCAGTGCGGCAGCCTTCCAAGCTGTTTACGCGGGTTCGATTCCCGCCACCCGCTCCAGCCCCGGCCCGGCTTTGAGTAGACTGTGCACTCGCTTGAAGCGGGAGTAGCTCACTCGGTAGAGCGCAACCTTGCCAAGGTTGAGGTAGCCGGTTCGAAGCCGGTCTCCCGCTCCATTTCTCTCTCCGGCGATGATCCAGCTACGTTCGCTCGCACACGTGACGCCGGTGGACGCCCATGCGGCCCAGATGGCGGCGTTCACGCAGGAGAAGTGGGTGGCGCTGCCCGACGTCGTCCGGCGCCAGTCGAACGCGAGCTGGGCGCCTAACCTCCCCCGGCCAGCACCGGGACCGCCACGGGTTCGGTGTGCCGGTAGCCGTCGGTGGCGATCCCGTCGAAGATGATCGACTGCTGGGCGGCGGTGTCGAATGCGGTCGGCAGCGGGTCCCAGACCACCCAGCCGCCGAGCGAGCTGTGGGCCGGCACCAACGCCGGCAGCCGGGTCGACTCGGCGTAGTCGGCGACCGTGCCCCGCTGGCCGATGAAGAGGCCGGGGGCGGGCCACCACTCGGCATCGGTGCCGGCCGCGTTGTCGGCCCGGATGTGGGCCCAGTAGCGCTTGGCGGGCCGGTCCACCGCAACCTGGTCGATGGTGATGTGGAAGTCGCCCACCGCCGCGGAGCCGCCCGCGGTCTGGATCTCGGCGGTCGCCGGCGGCTGCTCCAGCCGCGGCGGCAGCCTCAGGCCGGTGGCGCCGTTCGCGTACGCGGCCAGGTTGAGCGCGGAGAACCCGGC
>JBBSHA010000089.1:0-8187 GCA_038253595.1 Candidatus Dormibacterales bacterium | reverse complement strand
TCTTGCATCTGGACCACCTGGACACCGCAGCCCTCGCCGACCTTTTTCATCACCCTGCTGGGCGGACGTCCTAGCCGGCCGGCTCCTCGGTCGCGCCCAGGCCGCGGGTCAGGCGCCGCAGCTCGCGGTCCGAGCGGTCGAGCCTGTGCAGGATCTGCAGCATCACCTCGTCCTGGACCTCCAGGTGCGTCATCAGCATCTTGATCTCCTCCTCCGCCTTGACGTCGGTCTCGAAGCGGTGCTGGGCGCGGAGGCGGTCGCGGTCGGCCCCCCGGCTCAGCGCCATCAGGACGATCGAGGCCCAGAGGGCGGCCTCGAAGCTGAGGACCAGGTTCAGCAGCCGGAACGGGTAGGGGTCCCAATGGTTGGTGGCGGCGACCACGTTGAGCACCAGCCAGAAGCCGGTCAGGACCGTCTGCAGGAAGATGAACGTCCAGCTGCCGACCAGGCGGCCGAAGTCGTCGGCGACCCGCTGGGCACGCGAGGTCCGCCGGTCGCTCTCGCGGTTGAGGTCGCGGACCGGCGGGTGGTCGTGCTGGTGGTGGACCTGCGCCCGGGCGATGTCCTCGATCTCTCGGCCTACCGACATTGCTCGACCCCATAGCTTGAGGCAAGCGGCCGGAGGCCGGGTGAGGCGGTGCTCACCGGTAGTCGTGCGAGTGGCTGGACTCGGCAGTGGCGCCCTCCAGCGGGCTGATCGAGGTGGCGAGCAGGGACCAGACGTTGTCCTGCTTCTGGACCACTCCGTCGATCACCAGGATCGACTGCATGGCCTCGCGCCGGTAGCGCTGGTAGACATCCGGCTTGATGGTGACGTTGACGTGGCCGTGCTCGTCCTCGAGGGTGAAGAAGCGGATCTTGCCGGCCGTGCTGGGGGCCTGCCGGGTGATCACCAGGCCGGCGACCCGGATCCGGCGGCCGGCGCCCTGGCTGTGGGCCTGCGTGCTGGTGAGCGCGCCCAGGGCCAGCATCCGGGGGCGGTGGAAGTGGACCAGGTGGGCGCCGGTGGAGAGGTCCGAGATGCGGTACTGAAGGCGGGTCACCTCCTGGTCGCTGAGGCAGGGCAGCGGGGGAGCCTCAGCCGGCAGCCGGAGCTCTGACTGGCGGCCCAACCGGCCCCCCAGCCCGCGCCCGTTCCAGCGCTCCTGCCAGCCCCAGAGCAGCGCTCGCCGCGCCTCCCCGAGCCCGTCGAAGGCACCCACCATGACCAGGTTGCGGACCGCCCGGGGGTTGAGCGGGGCGCCGCGCAGGCGCTCCACGAAGCTGTCGAAGCCGTGGTAGGGACCGCCCCGCTCGCGCTCCCGGACGATCTCCAGCCGGCCCGGCTCGCCGAGGTCGCGGACGTAGTTGAGGCCGACCCGGAAGGCCGGCCGCTCGGCGCCGCCAGCGGGCAGGCAGCGCTCGGCGCTGAGGTTGACGTCGACCTGGAGGGGGAGCACGCCGTGGCGCTTGGCGTCCTCGACCAGCACGCTGGGGTGGTAGAAGCCCATCGGCTGGTTGTTGAGCAGGCCGCAGTAGAACTCGGCCGGGAAGCGGAGCTTGAGCCAGGCCGTCTCGTACGTGGTGCGGGCGAAGGCGGCGGCGTGGGAGCGGCAGAACCCGTAGACGGCGAAGCCCTGGACGGCCGCGAAGAGCATGTCCGCCACCTCCCGGGGCACCCCGTTGGCCAGGCAGCCGACCACGAAGTGGTCCTCCAGCGAGGCGAACTCGACGCGGTGCAGATGGCGCGTCATCGCGCGCCGGAAACCGTCCGCCGCGGAGGCCGTCATCCCGGCGACCTGCATCGCGATCTCGATGATCTGCTCCTGGTAGAGGATCACGCCCAGGGTGTCGCGGAGGATGGGCTCCAGCAGGGGGTGGGCGTAGGTCACCCGCTCCCGGCCCTGCTTGCGGCGGATGTAGGGATGCACCGCGTTGCCCTGGATCGGACCTGGGCGGATGATCGCCACCTCCACAACCAGGTCGTTGAAAGCGTTCGGCCGGATGCGCGGGAGTGTCATCATCTGCGCCCGTGACTCGATCTGGAACACGCCGATGGTGTCGGCCTCGCTGCACATGGCGTAGACCTCGGGGTCGTCGAGGGGCAGCGCGTCGAGGTCGGGCCGGCTGCCGGTAGCCCGCTCGGCCAGCTCCAGCGTTTCGGCGATCACGCTCAGCGTGCGCAGGCCGAGCATGTCCATCTTGATCAGGCCGAGGTCCTCCACGTCGTTCTTGTCGAACTGGACCACGACCCGGCCGTCCCTGGTCGCCGGCTCGACGGGCACGATGTCGACCAGGGGTTCGCCGGTGACCAGCATCCCGCCCACGTGGATCGAGAGGTGGCGGGGGAAGCCCTGGATCTCGTTCACCAGGCGCATGAAGTGGCGCCAGGCCTGGGAGTCGACCCGCTGGGGGGGCGCGTCGCCCAACGCGACTGTGGCCTCCAGGTCCTCCTCGAACCAGCGGTCGACGCCCATGGCCAGGCGGTCGATCAGGTCGGCCGGGAAGCCCAGCGCCCTGCCGACCTGGCGGATCGCCAGGCGGGGCCGGAAGGTGACCACGTTGCAGACCATGCCCGTCCGCTCCCAGCCGTACTTCTCGTAGATGTACTGGATGACCTGCTCCCGGTGCTCGGTCGAGAAGTCGATGTCGATGTCCGGCGTGGACGTCATCCCCTCGTGCAGGAAGCGCTCGAAGAGCAGGTTGTGCGCGATCGGGTCGACCCGGGTGATGCCGAGCACGTAGGCGACGATCGAGTCGGCGGCCGAGCCCCGGCCTTGGCCGGGCACACCGTGCTCACGGGCGAACCGCATCAGGTCCCAGTTGATGAGGAAGAACTCGGCCAGCCCGGTCTTCTCGATCACGTCCAGCTCCCGCTGCAGCCGCCGGGCGACCGCCGGGGTGATCGGGTGGTAGCGGCGGCGGGCGCCCTCGTGCGCCAGCTGGTGGAGATGGCTGAAGGGGGTCTCGCCGGCGGGCACCGGGTAACCGGGGAAGCGGACGCCCCGGAAATCGAGCTCGAAGTGGCACTCCTGGGCCAGCTCGCCCGGCGTCGCCAGGGCCTCGGGGTGGTCCTTGAAGAGCGCTCGCATCTCCTCGCCGCCCTTCAGCACGTGCTCTGAGTTGGGCCGCAGGAGGTGGCGGCCCGTGGCCAGGGTCGAGCGGTGGCGGATCGCGGTGAGCACGTCGTGGAGCGGCCGCCGGCTGCGGTCGTGGTAGTGGACGCGGTTGGTGGCGACCGGGCGCGCCCGGCAGCGGGCGGCCAGCTCGGCCCGTCCCTCGAGCAGCCAGCGATCCTCCTGGCGGAGGTGGTTGTGGAGCTCGACGAAGACGTTCTCCCGGCCCAGCGCGTCCTGCAGCGAGCGCAGCCAGGCCTCGTCGTCGGTGGCGGCCAGGTAGAAGAGGTCGCCGGAGTTCCCGGCGGCGGTCTCGAGGCTGGTGCGGGCCTCCCCCTTGGGCTGGTCCAGATGGGCGAGGCTGGTCAGCCGGCAGAGGTTGGAGTAGCCGTGCAGGGTGCGGGCGAGGAGGACCAGCTCGCGGCCGTCCACCTCCAGCACCGCGCCCACGACCGGGCGCACGCCCACCTTCCGGCAGGCGTTCATGAAGCGCACCGCGCCGTACACCCCGCCGGTGTCCGTGATCGCCAGGGCCGGCATCTCCAGCTCGGCGGCCCGGATCGCCAGCTCGGCGGGAAACGACCCCCCGTCCAGGAAGGAGAAGTTGGAGTGGACATGGAGCTCGACGTACGGGTCCGTCGAGGGCCTCCTGGGTTTAGTCGTAGACCCGCTCCACGAACCAGGTGTCCACCACCAGATCGCGGTACAGCTCGCAGAGCAGGCGGCCGCAGAGCAGGACCTTCCAGTACTCGCGGCTGACCGGGCGCGACCACCAGTCCACCTCGGCCAGCCAGCGCTGCACCGGCCGCAGCTCGCCGATCAGCGGGCCGCCCCGCATGTAGACGGGGACGCCCTCAGTGTCCGTCCGCACTTCCACCTCCCGCGGTGGAATCACCAGATAGGTCACGCAGGCGCGGGGGGAATCTGCGGATTCCCCCCACGGGCCCCCCTGGGGGCGCCACAGGTATCTGTGTTCATTGGTTACAGGGGGTCCAGGGCGTAGCGCTGGGTGGGGATGGGGCTTTCGGGGAGGGCGGCTCGTGCGCGGAGCGCCACCTCCTCGCCGTGGCGTTCCTGGAGGCGCTCCAGCGCTGCCGTCACCTCCTCGGCCGAACCGTCGCCGCCCATCCAGAGCCGGAGCTGCCGGCGCCCGGCCGCCTCCAGCACGGGCAGCTCGATCGTCATCTCAGTGACCCCGGCCGCCGGCTGCCAGTCGCGCAGCCAGGAGCCGAGCAGGCCGAACAGCTCGGTCGTGCTGGAGAGCGGATGCCGGAGCAGCGACTCCCGCTGCTCCGGCTCGGCGCTTCCCTCCACGCCCAGGCGCAGGCGCACCCGCTTGGCCCCGGCGCCCCGCAGGCCCAGCTCGGCGGCGAGATCCGAGGCCAGGGCCCGGGCGATGAAGAGGAGCGCCTCCCGGTCCTCCACCGGCGGCTCCAGACGGCGCCGGGTGCCGGTCACCACGGGCGGCCGCCAGGCGGCCAGGGGCCGGGGTTCGTCGCCCCTGGCCAGCAGCACCGCCTCCCGCCCCGGGCGCCCGAGCTGGCTCTCGAGCCGGCGCGGTCCGATCGCCGCCACCGCCCCCAGGGTGTGCAGGCCGAGCAGGTACAGCCGCTCCAGGTGCTCGGGCTCGAGGTCCAGGGCGAAGGCCGGCAGGGGCGCCAGGAAGGCGCGCGCGTCGCTCACCTCGAGCAGCCGGCCGGGCCGGGCGCGCAGCGCCGCCAGCCAGGCCGCGAACGGGCCCGGCGCGAGGCCCAGGCGGGGGTCGGCTGCTGTCGCCGCCAGCAGCCGACGGCGGGCCTCGCGGATCGCCGAGCCGGGCCTGGGCAGGCCCTCCAGGTCGAGCCAGGCACGGCCGTCGAGGCGGACCTCGACGGCCGGGGCGAGGTCGTAGAGGGCCGCCGCCAGCCGCTCGCCGAGCCGGGCGGTAACCGCCGGGTCGGGCTCGCACACGGTGGCGGCGGGGCACAGCGCCTCCGCCTGGCGGAGGGTGTGGCCGGGATGCACGCCGGCCGCCGCTGCCTCCGGCGAGCAGGCCAACACGTGCTCCGCTGCGGAGTCGCCGACCACGACCGGCCGGCCGGCGAGGCCCGGGTGCAGGGCCAGCTCGAGGTGGGGGACTACCCCGCAGCAGACCGCCACCCCGCCTCCTCGACCTCGGCCCCGGCGCCCACCTCCACCTGCTCCCGCACCGGCCGGCCGCTGCTCAACCGGGCCCCCAGCGGCCAGCGCACCTCCAGTTCGGCGCCCGCGCCGGGAGCCGCCAGCTTGTTCTTGACGCAGGCGAGCCGGGCCCGCAGGCCGACCAGCAGCCGGCGCTCGATCAGCCAGCCCGACCGCTCGCAGGCCAGGGTCAGGCTGGAGGCGTGGGCGAGCGGCCGGCCCGGGGCCTCGGCCACCGCCAGCACGGCGCAGCCGGAGCGCGCGGCGGCCGACTCCAGGGCCGCCACCGCCGGCTCGGGAGGCTCGCCGAGCAGCAGGAGGAACCCGGCGCCGGCCCGGGCCAGGGCCACCGCCGCCTCGCCGGTGGCCGCCGGGCTGGGTGGGCGGACCACGGCCAGGGTGAGAAGCTCGGCGCCCATCGGCGCCAGAGCCCAGGGGTCGAAGCCGCCCCCGGGGTCGATCACCACCACCTGGGCGAACTCCCGGGAGGCCCGGGCGAGCAGGTCTAGCCCGAGGCTGAGCTTGCCCGAGGTGGGCGCCCCCTGCAGCACCGACACCCGCCCCCGGGGAAGCCCGCCGGTGCCGCTCAGCCGGTCGACCGCGGCCTGGCCGGTCGGCCACGGCTCGGCGGTTGGAAGCCGGGTGGCGCGGACCAGCGCCTGGTCGCCGAAGCGGACCTGGATGGTCTGGAGGGCACGTTGAAGATCGTTCTCGGTCTGCATATCTCTCCGGATCGGCCTCCGGAAAGAACGCAACGAGAATGGGAGGCAGCGCCAGATTAACGAACAAATGTTCGATCCGTCAAGGGCGTAAAGATGAGGCGTGGCCAGGGTGGTGATCGTGGGCGGCGGGGTGATCGGCTGCGCCATCGCCGAGCGCCTGACCCGTGATCGGCACCGGGTGCTGCTGCTGGAACGGGACCGGCTCGCCGGCCATGCCTCGGGGGCGGCGGCCGGCCTGCTGGCGCCCCACAGCGAGCACGAGGAGGACCTCGGCGTGCGCAGCCTGGCGCTCTTTCCGGCGCTGGTGGCCAGGATCGAGCCGGCGAGCGGGGTGGAGGTCGAGTACCGCGACCAGGAGAGCATCAGCCCGGCGCTCAGCGCCGCCGAGGAGCGCGCGCTGAAGCGGGGTGGAGGCCGCTGGCTGGATGCCGAGGAGGCGCTCCGGGAAGAGCCCGGTCTCAGCCCCTCGGTGCGGGGGGCGGCGGTCCTCGCCGAGGGCCAGGTGGCGCCGGCCCGGCTGGTGCGGGCCCTGGCCCGGACCGCCGCGGCCGCCGGCGCCGAGATCCGGGAGGGCGCCCCGGCCGGCGCGATCGTGGAGCGCTCGGGCCGGGTGGTGGGGGTGCACGCCGCCGAGGGCCTGGTCCGGGCCGACTTCGTGGTGCTGGCGGCGGGGCCGTGGAGCCCCAGCCTGGCCTCGCCGCTGGGCGTGGCCCTCCACGTGCGGCCGAGCCGGGGCCAGCTGGTCACCCTCCAGCCGGCCGCCGCCGTGCTCAAGCGCCTGCTGACCTGGCGGGGCAGCTACCTGGTGCCCAAGCCGGACGGCACCGTGGTCGCCGGCAGCACCGAGGAGGAGGTGGGGTTCGACGCCCGCCCCACCGCCGAGGGGGTGGCCGGCTTGCTCGAATTCGCGGTGCGCGCGGTGCCCGCCCTGGCCGGGGCCACGCTCGAGCGGACGTGGGCCGCCCTGCGCCCGGCCACCCCGGACGGGCGGCCGGTGGTGGGTCCTGCCCAGCGCCACCCCAACCTGATCGTCGCCACCGGCCACAACCGCAACGGCATCCTGCTGGCCCCGGTCACGGCCGAGCTGGTGGCGGGCATGATCGGGGCCTGAGTCCGGCCGCCGCGGCCGCCGCCCGGCCGCCCTGGCCGCCGCCCGGCCGCCCTCATCGCGCCGCCCCCGTCCTGGCCCGGGTCGGCCGTGGAGAATGGAGGCGCCGGATGAGCTGGAACGATCTCCTGAACGACTACTTCGACCAGGCCTGCCGGAGCGTGCTCGGGCCCTACCTGGAGGCGCACGGGTTCGCCCACCTGCACAGCGGCCCGGCGTCGGTCATGTTCGCCCGCGGCGAGGTCTTCACCCAGTTCACGTACTGGTCGTCGGAGGACGAGCCCGGCTTCCGGGTCCTGGTCGGGGTCGGCCTGCTGGAGTCCTCGCAGCCGGAGCGGAGGCCCCGGGGCCGGGCCGTCCCGGCCTGGCGGCTGATCCCGGCCGAGGCGCCGGGCCGCGCCTTCCAGGCCTGGGCCTTCGACGACGAGGGCCAGCTCCTGGAACTGCTGGGCAGGGTCCGCGACCTGGTCCTGGAGGCCCACGTGATGCCGGTGGCCGCCGACCCCGCCCGCCTCCGGGGCCTGCTGGCCGAGACCTGGGGCCACGACCGCTCCCAACCCGGCTGACCCGGGCCCCGCCACCAGCGCCGCGGCTCAGGCCCGGGCGCGGAAGACCAGCATCTGGCGGCCGGGGTTGAAGCGGGGCGACTGGGCGTCCATCGCCGCCTCGACGGTGCTCCAGGGGTAGGCGTAGTTCTGGCCCTGGGTGAAGCCGGCGTCGTTGGTGTAGACCACGGCCTTGGGGGCGTCGTAGCCGATGATCAGGAGCACGTGGTAGACGTTCTGGCTGCCGTAGTAGGGCGCGATCGGCCGCCCGCCGGCCAGCCCGTGGGTCATGATCGGCACGATCACCGGGTGGCCTGAGGCGATCTCCCGCTCGACGGCCGGGAGGTCAGCGGCCTCCCCCGTGGAATCGAGCTGGTACAGCTGGACGCCCGTGCTGCCGACCTCGTTCAGGGTCAGGTCGAGCGTGCCCGGGAAGGCCCTCCGCTCGTGGGCGACGATCGTGCGCAGCTCGGCGTCCGCCTCGGGTCCGGGCACGGCAGCGCGGGTGTCGCCGCGGTAGTAGCGCTCGACCATGAAGACCGCGGCCGCCTCGCAGA
>JBBSHA010000088.1:0-8204 GCA_038253595.1 Candidatus Dormibacterales bacterium | reverse complement strand
TTCGATGCCGCGATCGCCCGGGTGACCGAGAAGTTCAAGAACGCTCTGGCCGACGAGTTCTCCCAGGTGCTCCGGGAGACCAGGCTGGGCCGAGGCCGGCTGGAGGCGCTCGACGACATGGGCCGGCGCTGCGGCGTCGAGGACCTGCACAACTTCGTCCAGGCGGTGATCCAGTCGGAGCAGATGGGTGTCGGGGTGGCCAAGATCCTGCGCATCCAGGCCGACGAGATGCGTCGCAAGCGGCGCCAGCGGGCCCAGGAGAAGGCCGCCCAGGCCACCCTCAAGATGCTCCTGCCCATGGTCGGCTGCATCTTCCCGACCCTGTGGATCGTGCTTCTGGGACCGGCCGTGCTGATCCTGCTCAAGGCCAGGGGCTGACCGACGTTCCATCTCGGCATCCCCTGGTGGGAGCTGATCGTCCGCAGCGTCGCCATTTACCTGGTCTTTCTGGTCGCCCTGCGCCTGTTCGGCAAGCGCGAGGTGGGGCAGTTCACGCTCTACGACCTGGTCCTGCTGCTGCTGGTGGCCAACGCTCTCCAGCCGGCCATCACGGGCCCGGACAACTCGCTGCTGGGCGGCTTCATCCTGATCGCCAGCCTGCTCGTGATGAACGCCATCATCGGCCGGCTGGTCCGGTTCAAGTTCTTCGACCGGGCCCTGAATTACCAGCCCACGATCTTCATCGAGGACGGCAAGTTCCTGGAGGGGCCCATGCGGAGCGAGGGCATCGACCAGACCGAGGCCGAGGCGGCCATCCGTGAGCACGGGATCGCCGAGGTCTCCGAGGTCAAGCTGGGGGTGCTGGAGCCGGACGGCAACATCAGCATCATCGGCTACGACAGCAACCGGGGCCGGCGCCCGCCCCGCCGGCGCCGGCTCATGCGCCGGGGCCGCTGAGCGCTTTGACGCGGCCGCGGCCGCGAGCGCCGGCGCCGGCGGGCTTACGGGCTGTTCCCAAGGAACTCCAGGGCGGCGTCCTTGAAGGCGCGCGCCGGCACCGCGTTCATATGGTTGCGGCCGGGCAGGTGCACGAACGCAGCGCCGGGGATGCGTCCGGCCAGCTCGGGGCCCCCACGGGCGATCGGGTCCTGGTCGCCGGCCACCAGCAGCAGTGGGTTCGGGATCCCGGTCAACAGCCGCTCGTCGAGGGCCGGGTGGGGGCCGAGAATGCAGCACGCGAGCGCCTCCAGGTCGTTGATCGGTCGGGCGACGGCGAACCTGAAGAACATCTCGGCGGCCGGGTGGGTGACGGTCTCGTCGCCCCGCATCCGGCGGGCGACCAGCCCCGCGTTCTCGGAGGCGCCCCTGCGACCGAGGCCGCCGAGCACCGCCCGGCCCAGCCGCTCGCCGTGCCGGGCCGCCACTTCCAGGCCGATCTGGGCGCCCATCGAGTAGCCGAGAAGGTCAGCCTGCGGCAGGTCCAGGTGATCGAGCAGGCGGACCACGTCGGCAGCCATCTCCGGGCGCGCGTAGGCGGCCGGATCGTGCGGCTTCTCGGACCGCCCGTGACCCCGGCAGTCCAGGCCCAGCACCAGGTGGCCGGCCTCGGTCAGGGTCTGCTGCCAGCGGGTGCCCGTCCAATTCAGCTCGTAGTCGCTGCAGTAGCCGTGCACCAGCACGATCGGCGCCCCGGCGTCCGGTCCGTGCAGCGAGTAGTGAAGCCGGACGCCGGCGGAATCGAAGTCGGCCACTCCCATTCAGGGTATGGGTTCGCCGCGCGCCCACGCCGGCCCGCGCCATCCCGACTGCGGGCTGGGAGCCCGGTCAATGGCTAAACCCGCGCTGCGCCTGGTCCACCCCCGCACGGGGCGAGTGCTGGCGGACCGCCTCCAGGTGCCCCGCACCTTCCTCGGTCGGGGCGTCGGGCTGATGTTCCGGCGCCGCCTGGAGGCGGGCGCGGGGATGTGGATCAAGCCCTGCAGCGGGATCCACATGCTCTTCATGAACTTCGCCATCGACGCCCTCTTCCTGGACCGCGAGAACCGGGTCGTCCGGCTCTACGCCCGGCTCGGCCGCTGGCGGCTGGTGCCGCTGGTGAGAAAGGCCCACAGCGTGGTCGAGCAGCCCGCCGGCAGCGCTGCCGGCCTCCGCCTGGAGCCGGGCGAGCCGATGCTGATCGAGCCGATCCCGGCTTAACAGGGTGCCTTGACGGCCTCCATACGCTGGAGGCGTGTGTTTTTATCCCAGGCGCCTGGTTCGACTGGCTGCTGCCGCCTCGCTGCGGTGGCTGCAGGCGGCCGGGGGCGTGGCTGTGCGCCGCCTGCCGGCGCGGGGTGCACCGGATGGAGGATCCGCTCTGCCCGCGCTGCGGCTCCGAGCTGGAGTTCGCGGGCCGCGCCTGCGGCTGCCGGCGGAGGCTGCGGGCGCTGACCCGGGCCCGGGCGGCCGCGGTCTACGAGGGACCGCTGGAACGCGCCATCCACCGCTTCAAGTACGAGGGCTGGCGCGTCCTGGCGCCGGTTCTCGGCGATCTCCTGGTGGAGCGCCTGGCGCTGGAGGGCAGCCCGGGCCGGCTGGTGGTAGGAGTCCCCCTCCACGGCCGCCGGCTGCGCGCCCGCGGCTACAACCAATCGGAGCTCCTGGCTCGGCATGTGGTGGCCCGGCTCCGGCTGGACGGGCCGGCCCGCGGCCTCCACCGGGTCCGCGATACGCCGCCCCAGGTCGGCCTTGATCGCCTGAGCCGCCAGAAAAACGTGCTGGGAGCGTTCCAATGGAGAGGGGAGCCCCTCGCCGGCCGTCCGGTCGTCCTCGTCGACGACGTGGCCACCACAGGCGCAACGCTGGAATCGTGCGCGGTGGCTTTGAGAGCGGCCGGGTCGGGCTCCGTATTCGGGCTCACCGTCGCGCGCGTTCGACTATAGTGCCCGCCCACCGTATGGCAGCAAGCGCCGGGAGGAAACCCACAAGAGATGGCAGTCAAGATCCCAGGAATCGACCTCAGGGAGTACTACGCCCAGCTGGGGCCGCTCCATCCGATCATCGAGGACGAGCGGGTCACCGAGGTGATGGTCAACGGCATCGACCACGTCTACGTGGAGATGGGCGGCAAGGTCGTGCTGACCAACATCAGGTTCGAGGACGAGGACCAGCTGCTGAACGTGATCCAGTTCATCGTCCGCTCGGTCGGCCGCCGGATCGACGAGCGGACGCCGCTGGCGGACGCCCGGCTCGCTGACGGCTCCCGGGTCAACGCGGTCATCCGGCCGCTCTCGCTGGACGGTCCGCTGCTGACCATCCGCAAGTTCGCCAAGGATCCCTTCCAGGTCGAGGACCTGATCCGGTTCGGATCCTGCAACGAGGCCGGCTTCGGGTTCGTCAAGGCGTGCGTGCTGGCCAAGGCCAACATCATCGTGGCCGGCGGCACCGGCACCGGCAAGACCACCTTCCTCAACGTCCTCTCCGGGTTCATCCCGCCCGAGGACCGGATCGTGACCATCGAGGATGCGGCCGAGCTCCAACTCCACCAGGAGCACGTTTGCCGGATGGAGACCCGGCCCCGCGACATCAACGGGGACGGCGAGATCAGCATCCAGCGCCTGGTCATCAACGCCCTCCGCATGCGACCGGAACGGATCGTCGTCGGCGAGTGCCGCGGCGGGGAGGCCCTTGACATGCTCCAGGCCATGAACACCGGTCACGACGGCTCGATGACCACCATCCACGCCAACAGCCCCCGCGACGCGCTGGCCCGGCTGGAGACACTGGTGCTGATGTCTGGGGTGGACCTGCCGGTCAAGGCGATCCGCCAGCAGGTGGCCGGGGCGATCAACATCTTCTGCCAGCTGAACCGGCTCCGCGACGGCTCCCGGCGCGTGACCTCGATCACCGAGGTGACCGGCATGGAGGGGGAGACGATCACGATGCAGGAGATCTTCACCTTCGAGTCGCTCGGAGCCGGAGCCGACGGCAAGATCATCGGCGACTTCCGGGCTACTGGAATCCGGCCCCAGATCCTCGACCGCATGTTCTCGATGGGTCTGCCCCTGCCCCAGGAGATCCTCTCCATCTTCCCCGACCCCCGGGTCGCCGGAGGCTGGCGGAGCAACTAGTGTCCGGCTCCGGGCCGCGACCCCGGGGCGGCAACACCCGGGGCCGGCCCGGCGCGGGCTTGGCCGGGCCGGGGCGTGGGTATGATCGCTGTGGCGGCCTTCCCGGCGCGCCGCCGGCGGCCGCTTTCGAGCCGCCACCCTGGGAGTGCCATTGAAGATCTTCTCCAAGCTGCTGGACCCGAACGAGAGGGAGGTCCGCTCGCACCTGAGCGCGGCCCGCGCCATCGGCGAGCTGGAGCCCGACCTGGAGGCCCTCGACGACGCTGCGCTGCGCGCCCGCGCGGGCGAGCTGCGGGCTCGGGCCGAGGCCGGCGAGGACCTGAACGCCCTCCTGGTCGAGAGCTTCGCCCTGACCCGGGAGGCCGCGCGCCGGGCCAACGGCATGCGCCACTTCGACGTCCAGCTGGTGGGGAGGATCGTTCTCCACCAGGGCAAGATCGCCGAGATGAAGACCGGCGAGGGCAAGACGCTGGTCGCCAGCCTGCCGCTCGCCCTCAACGCCCTGCCCGGCCGGGGCGTCCACCTGGTCACCGTCAACGACTACCTGGCCCGCCGCGACGCGGGCTGGATGGCGCCGGTCTACCACCTGCTCGGCCTCAGCACGGGGATCGTGGTCCCGGGCCCGGTCGGCCAGCCCCCCGCCGGCTTCACCTACGATCCCGAGTACCTCGACGACACCCACGGCGATCGCCGCCTCCAGCACCTGCGGCCCGTGTCCCGCTACGAGGCCTACCGGTGCGACATCACCTACGGCACCAACAACGAGTTCGGTTTCGACTACCTCCGCGACAACATGGCCACCGATCTCGCCCAGCGCGTGCAGCAGGACCTCAACTACGCGATCGTCGACGAGGTCGACTCGATCCTGATCGACGAGGCCCGGACGCCGCTCATCATCTCCGGCCAGGGCGAGGATTCGACCGAGAAGTACCAGCAGTTCGCGCGCCTGGCGGCCCGGCTCGAGCCGGGGGCCGACTTCACGGTCGAGGAGAAGCACAAGTCCGCCTCCCTCACCGAGGAGGGCATCGCCAAGATCGAGCGCTGGGCGGGCATCGCCAACGTCTACGACCTGGAGCACGTCTCCGAGGCCCACCAGATCAACCAGGCGCTGAAGGCGCGGGCGCTCTTCCTCCGTGAGCGCGATTACCTGGTGGTCAACGGCGAGGTGGTGATCGTCGACGAGTTCACCGGCCGCACCATGCCCGGCCGGCGCTGGTCGGACGGCCTCCACCAGGCGATCGAGGCCAAGGAGGACGTGCCCGTCCAGCAGGAGATGAAGACGCTGGCGACCATCACCCTCCAGAACTACTTCCGGCTCTACGGCAAGCTGGCCGGGATGACCGGCACGGCCCTCACCGAGGCCGAGGAGTTCCACAAGATCTACGGGCTGGAGGTGGTCGAGATCCCGACCCACCGGCCGATGCGGCGGACCGACTTCGCAGACCAGATCTACAAGACCGAGGAGTCCAAGTTTAACGCCGTCATCGACGAGATCGTGGAGATGAACCGGGCTCGCCGCCCGGTGCTGGTGGGCACGGTCTCGGTCGATAAGTCGGAGCGGCTGGCCCGCCTGCTGGAGAAGCGGGGCGTGCCCCACAACGTGCTCAACGCCAAGCTCCACGAGCGCGAGGCGGGGATCGTGGCCGAGGCCGGCCAGTCCGGGGGGGTCACGATCGCCACCAACATGGCCGGCCGCGGCACCGACAGCGTGCTCGGCGAGGACATCGCCGGCATCGGCGGCCTCCACATCATCGGCACCGAGCGCCACGAGAGCCGGCGCATCGACAACCAGCTTCGGGGCCGCGCCGGCCGCCAGGGCGACCCCGGATCGAGCCGCTTCTTCATCTCGCTGGAGGACGACCTGATGCGCATATTCGGGCCGGCCGCCGAGCGGATTGGCCGGCTGATGGACAGCCTCAACGTGGAGCCGATCGAGCACCGGATGGTGGCCAGCTCGATCGAGGGCGCCCAGAAGAAGGTGGAGGGGATGCACTTCGACTCGCGCAAGCACGTGGTCGAGTACGACGACGTGATGAACAAGCAGCGCGAGATCATCTACGGGGAGCGCCAGAAGGTGCTCGAGGGCGTGGACACCCGCACCAACATCCTGGAGTACATCCGGGACCTGATCGCCAAGGGGGTCGAGGGCCACTGCCAGGGCCGCCATTCGGAGAACTGGGATCTGGACGGACTGCTGGTCTACCTCAGCCACTACCTGCCGGTCGCGCCCGACACGCAGGTGCCGGCGGAGGCCCTGCGAGCGGGCCAGGGCGGTCTCACCGATTTCCTCAACGGCGCCGCCACCGACGCCTACACCGCCAAGGAGGAGTCGATCGGGGAGGACCCCGGCCTGCACCGGGCAGTGGAGCGGTTCGTGATGCTGCAGACGATCGACCAGAAGTGGATCGACTACCTGACCACGATGGAGCACTTCAAGGAGGGCATCGGGCTGCGTGCCTACGGCCAGCGCGACCCCCTCGTGGAGTACAAGAACGAGGCCTTCCACATGTTCGGCGAGCTGACCGAGGCGATCCAGGCCGACGTGGTCGCCAACATGTTCCGGGTTCAGGTCCAGGCCAACGAGCCGCCGCGCGAGCCGCCGCCGTCGGTCCTCGCCGCCGGCAACGGGCACGGCCCGCGGACCGGCGGCCCCGGAGAGCCGCTGGGGGTGGCCGCCCCAGCGGCCGGCAAGGTCGGCCGCAACGACCCCTGCTGGTGCGGCTCCGGCCGCAAATACAAGCGCTGCCATGGCCGCTGAGCGAGGCCCCCAGGGGCCGGCCCCAGCCGCCTCCAGCAGCAAGGATGGGCCCTGCCTTGGAAGTTAGACGCGACCCTGAGGAGCTGCTGCGCCGGATTGTCGAGCTGAAGGAGCATCTTTGACCTCCCCGCCAGAGACGCCCGCGCCGACCAGCTGGAGGGCCGCCTGGCGGAGCCCGGAGTCTGGGACGACCCCCAGGCCGCCGGCCGCCTGGCCCAGGAGGCGTCCGGTCACCGTGAGGAGGTCTCCGCCTGGGCCGGCCTGGAGAAGCGCACCCGCGACCTGATCGAGCTGGTCGGGCTGGCGGGTGACGATGAGGAGCTGGCCGGCCAGGTGGAGACCGAGCAGCGCCAGATCGAGAACGAACTCCACCAGCGCGAGCTGACCCTCCTCTTCGGAGACCCCCACGCCGGCCACAACGCGGTGCTCAGCATCAGTGCCGGGCAGGGCGGCGTCGACGCCCAGGATTGGGTCGAGATCCTGCTTCGGATGTACACGCGGTGGGCGCAGCCGTCGGCTCACGAGGTGTCGACCCTGCGCCCGGGCTGCACGGCCGAACTGCTGGAGACGGCGGCGGGGGAGGAGGCCGGCCTCAAGGGGGCCACGGTGATCTTCCGGGGCCGCCGGGCGTACGGCCTGCTGCGCGCCGAGCACGGGGTACACCGCCTGGTCCGGATCTCGCCCTTCGACCAGAATCACCGCCGGCACACCTCGTTCGCCCTGGTCGAGGTGATGCCGGAGCTGGACGACGCGGAGGAGCAGGAGGTGGCGATCGACCCCGACGAGCTGCGGATCGACACCTACCGCTCGACCGGGGCCGGTGGCCAGCACGTCAACAAGACCGACTCGGCCGTCCGCATCACCCACCTCCCGACGGGAATCGTCGCCTCCTGCCAGAACGAGAGGTCGCAGATGAAGAACCGGGAGATCGCGATGAAGATCCTCCGCTCCCGGCTCTTCGCCCGCCGCCAGGAGGAGGCGGCCCAGAAGCGGCAGGAGCTGCGCGGCGAAGTGATGCCGGCCGACTTCGGGAGCCAGATCCGCAACTACGTCATGCAGCCCTACACGCTGGTCAAGGACGTCCGCACCGGGGTCGAGGTGGGGAACGTGGCAGCGGTCCTGGAGGGCGGCCTGGAGCCCTTCATCGAGAGCTGGCTGCGCTGGCGGCTGGACTCCGACACCCCCAGTTCGGATGGAGCGGGGTTCTAACAGGATTCCACAGGTTCTTAACCGCTGAAGCGTTAACGACTGCCAATCGTTGCCACCCTGCGGGGGCTGAGAGCTATCAGTCCACTTGGGGAGGGTTCGACATTGATCCGACACATACGCCGCCTGCTGTTGGCCGGCATCGGTAGCTCCGCGGCCATTCTCCTGGCGGCCGCTCCCGCGGGCGCCTA
>JBBSHA010000087.1:0-8209 GCA_038253595.1 Candidatus Dormibacterales bacterium | reverse complement strand
CGGGGAATCGACGCCGGCCGCCAGTCGGAGTAGACCGGTGGCGGGCACCCGGGGCGGCCACCGGCCCGGTGCCGTCAGCCCAGCGAGTGCATCAGGTGGAGGAGCATCTCGGTGCCCCGGTGGTAGTGGTCGAGGCTGAAGTTCTCGTTGGGCGAGTGGGCCGCCGAGCCGGGCTGGGCCAGCCCGCTGCACACGACCTGGCCCCCGACCACCTGCTGGAAGTCCAGCGCGACCGGGATCGAGCCCCCGGCGCGGACGCGGACGGCGGCGGTGCCGAAGGCGGCCGCGAAGGCGGCCTGGGTTGCCCGGGCGGCCTTGTGGTCGTGGCCCAGCGTCACCGGGTTGGCCTTGCCGACGACGCTGGCGGTGATCCGCACCCCGGGCGTGGTCAGCTCGTCCAGGTACTCGCGGAAGCTGTCGATCACCCGGTCGGCATCCTGCCCCGGCACCAGCCGCATCGACACCTTGGCCATCCCTTGGGCGGCGATCACGGTCTTCGAGCCCTCGCCCGTGAAGCCGCCGACGAACCCGTTCACGTCCAGGGTCGGCCGCGCCCACTGCCGCTCCACCGGGCTGTACCCGGCCTCGCCCTCCAGGGCACTCGCCTGCATCAGGCCGAGCAGGGTCTGGGAGTACTCGGGGGTCCGGTTCCAGCCGGCCGACTCCTCGGCCGGTGGTTCCACGATGCCGTCGTAGAAGCCCGGCACAGTGATCCGGCCGCTGCGGTCCTTGAGCTCGCCGAGAACCCGGGCCAGGGTGTTGAGCGGGTTGGGCGCCACGCCTCCGAAGCTGCCCGAGTGGAGGTCGATGGCGGGCCCGAAAGCGTTCAGCTCCAGGTACACCATCCCCCGCAGGGCGGTGACCAGGGCCGGCCGGCCGTCGGGGGCGAAGCCGCCATCCCACACCAGCGTGTACTCGGAGGCGAGCCGGGCGGCGTTCTCGTGCAGGTAGCGGGGCAGGGACTCGCCGCCCACCTCCTCCTCGCCCTCGAGCAGGAAGCGCAGATTGACCGGCGGCCCCCCCCCGGCCAGCGCGTGCTCGGCCGCCTTCAGGGCCGCCATGTGGTTGCCCTTGTTGTCGGAGCAGCCGCGGGCGAAGATGTGGCCGTCGCGGACCTCGGGCTCGAAGGGTGGGCTCAGCCACTGCCCGGCGGGGTCGGGGGGCTGGACGTCGTAGTGGCCGTAGATGGTGAGCGTGGGCGAGGTGGCCCCGGCTCCCCGCCAGTCGGCCTGGAGGACCGGGTGGCCGCCGGCCAGGACATCGGTGATCAGCACCTCGAAGCCCAGCCGGCGGAGGCGGCCGGCCAGCCACTCGCAGTTGCGGCGCACGTCCTCGCGGTGCTCGGGAAGGGTGCTGACGCTGGGGATGCGCAGCTCCTCGCAGAGGTCCGCCTCAGCCTGGGCGCGGCTCGCTCTGGCCAGCTCCAGGGCTCCCTCCAGGCTCATCCCGGCAGCGGGAAGAAGCAGGCCGCCTGGTGGTCGCCGAGCTGGACGGTGTCCAGGGCGGGCACCTCCAGAGCGCACCTCTCCTGGGCGTGGAAGCAGCGGGTCCGAAAGCGGCACCCCGAGGGCGGGTTCACCGGCGAGGGCACGTCGCCCCTGAGGATGATCCGCTCCCGCTGTCGCTCCACCTTGGGATCGGGGATCGGGATCGCCGAGAGCAGCGACCCCGTGTAGGGGTGCTGGGGCCGGCGGTACAGCTCGCGGGCCGCGGCCACCTCCACCACCTTGCCCAGGTACATCACCGCGATCCGGTCCGAGATGTGCTTGACCACCGAGAGGTCGTGGGCGATGAAGAGGTACGTCAGGTTGAACTGGTCCTGGAGCCGCTCCAGCAGGTTGATGATCTGAGCCTGGATGGAGACGTCGAGGGCGGAGATGGGCTCGTCGCAGACGATGAAGGAGGGGTCCACGGCCAGTGCCCGGGCGATCCCGATCCGCTGCCGCTGGCCGCCCGAGAACTCGTGCGGGTAGCGGTTGCGGAAGTTGGGGTTGAGCCCGACCACGCGCAGGAGCTCGTCGATCCGCTCCTGACGCAGCCTCTTGTCCGGGGCCAGGCCGTGGATGTCGAGCGGCTCACCCACGATCTCGCCGACCGTCTGCCGGGGGTCCAGCGAGGCGAAGGGGTCCTGGAAGATCATGGCCGTGTCCCGCCGCCGGCGGCGCATCTGAGGACCGCTGAGGCGGAGCAGGTCGTCGCCCTTGAAGAGGACCTCGCCCGCGGTCGGCTCGACCAGCCGCAGGATCGAGCGGCCGAGCGTCGACTTGCCGCAGCCGGACTCCCCGACCAGGCCCAGCGTCTCGCCCTGGCGGATGCTGAGATCGACCCCGTCGACCGCCCGAACATGGGCCACCGTGCGCTGGAGGATCCCGGCCGTGATCGGGAAGTAGGTCTTGAGCCCGCGCACCTCGAGGAGCGGGTCGGCGGCCGTCCAGACCTTCTTCAGCGGTGGCTGGGCGGTCGTCGCTTCACTCACGATGGCTCTCCCCGGTTGGCGAGGCGGCGTCCCGCGCGTTGAGGTCCACCCCCGACTGGGTCACCCAGCAGGCGGCCAGCTGGGTCGGGCCCACGGCCACCAGCGGGGGCACCTCGCGCGGGCAGCGCTCGACCTGGAACGGGCAGCGGGGATGGAAGGCGCAGCCCGAAGGCAGGTTGGTCAGGTCCGGGGGCAGGCCCTGGATCGCCTTCAGCACGTCGTGCTCCTCGGCATCGAGGCGCGGGATCGAGCGCAGCAGGGACCAGGTGTAGGGGTGCTTGGGGTTGTCGAACACGTCCTCGGTGGGGCCCTGCTCGACCACGCGTCCGCCGTACATCACGATCACCCGCTCGCACATGCCGGCCACAACGCCGAGATTGTGGGTGATCAAGATGGTCGCCGTCCGGAACTCGCGGTTCACGGTCTTCAGCAGGTCCAGGATCTGGGCCTGGATGGTGACGTCCAGCGCCGTGGTCGGCTCGTCGGCGATCAGGACGGCGGGCGAGGTGGTGAGACCCATGGCGATCATCGCCCGCTGCCGCATCCCGCCCGAGAACTCATGGGGGAAGCTGCGGGCGCGGCTGCTGGGCTCCGGGATGCCGACCCGGGTCAGCATCGAGACCGCCGCCGCGATCGAGCGGGGCATGTCGAAGCCCTTGTGCAGGCGCAGGGGCTCGCCCACCTGCCAACCGGTTCGGAAGACCGGGTTGAGGGAGGTCATGGGGTCCTGGAAGATCATGGCGATCTCCTCGCCCCGGATCTCCTCCATCTCGGAGTCGGACACCTGGACCAGGTCCCGGCCCCGAAATCGGACCTCGCCCCCGGTGATCCGGCCCGGGGGCTGGAGCAGCCGCATGATGCTCTGGACGGTGACCGACTTGCCGGAGCCGGACTCGCCCACGATGCCGATGGTCTCGCCGGGGTCGATGTGGAAGCTGACGCCGTCGACGGCCCTGACCAGCCCGTCCCGGGTCGGGAACTGGGTGTGCAGGTCGCGGACCTCGAGCAGGTGCTCGGTCACGACTTCAGCCGGGGATCGAAGGCGTCGCGGACGGCGTTGCCGAAGAGGTTGGCGGCCAGCACCGTCAGGAAGATCATCAGGCCCGGGAAGACGACCAGCCAGGCAGAGTGGGTGAAGTACGTCTGGGAGTTGCTGAGCATGTTGCCCCAGCTGGCGGTGGGCGGGTGGATGCCCAGCCCCAGGAAGTCGAGGGCCGCCTCGGCCAGGATCACGGCCCCCACGTTGAGCGTGGCCGCCACGATCATGATCGGGAGCACGTTGGGCAGCAGGTGGCGGAGGATGAGGCGGCCGGAGCCCGCCCCGACGCTGCGGGTGGCGAGCATGAAGTCGCGGTTGCGGATCGAGAGCGATTCGCCCCGCACAAGCCGGGCCACCCCGCCCCAGCCCACCGACGCGATGATCACCGAGAGCGTGAGCAGATTGGGGCGGAACAGGATCGACATCAGGATGAAGAGGAAGATGGCCGGAATCGCGAGCACGACGTCCACGATCCGCATCAGGACCTCGTCCACCCAGCGCCCGAAGTAGCCGGCGACCAGGCCGACGCCGCCGCCCACCACCAGCTGCATTGCCACGGTCAGAAAGCCCACCGCCAGCGACACCTGGGACCCGTAGATGAGCCGGGTGAGGGTGTCGCGGCCGACCTCGTCGGCGCCCAGCCAGTGCTGGGCGTTGGGGGGGTCGAACTGGCTGTCCAGCTCCTGATGGGTGGGCGTGACGTGGGTCACGAACTGGGCCAGCAGGGGCGCGCAGATGGCGATCACGACCAGCGCCAGCACCGCGTAGCCGCAGACGATGCCGACCCGGTTCTGGCGCATCCGCTCCAGCGATTCCGACCAGTAGCTCTGGGCCGGGCGGTCGGCGCGGCCCTCATGGCCGGCTGCCGGGGTGCCGATCTCCTCGGCGGTGGGCTGCCCGATCATCTGCTCAGCCGGCGATCAGGAGAGCCGGATGCGGGGGTCCAGGGTGGCGTAGAGCAGGTCCGCGATCAGGTTGCCCGCCACCACCAGCAGCGAGGCGAAAGTGACGATGCCGAGCACCATGGTGAAGTCGTAGGCGAGCGCCCGCTGGTAGGTGAGCAGGCCGATCCCGGGCCAGCCGAACACGGCCTCCACGACCAGGCCGCCGCTGACCAGGCCGGGCAGCTCCAGGCCGACCAGCGTGACCAGCGGGATGAGGGCGTTGCGGAGCGCGTGGCGGTAGGTGACGTGGCGCTCGGGCATCCCCTTGGCGCGGGCGGTGCGCACGTAGTCCTGCGAGAGCTGTTCCAGCATGCTGCTGCGCGTGTAGCGGGACCAGATCGCCAGGTACACGAAGGAGAGCACGATCGCCGGCATGAGCAGGTGGGCGAAGCGGTCGAGCAGGTCGCCGCCGCCGAACGGGGTCGCCACCCCCGAGGAGGGCAGGAAGGGCAGCCCCCAGGCCTGGAACTGGACCGAGAAGAGCAGGATCAGCATCAGGCCCAGCCAGAACTGGGGCACCGCCACCCCGCCCACCGAGAGCGCGGTGAAGAGGTTGTCGAGCCGGCTGCCCCGGCGCAGCGCGCCCATCACCCCCAGGGGGATCGAGAAGAGGACGCCGATCACGATCGCGGTGACGGTGAGCAGGATGGTGTTGGGCAGCCGGTCGAAGACCTGGCCGGCGACCGAGGTGCCGTCGACCAGCGAGTGGCCGAAGTCGCCCTCCAGCAGGCCCGGGGTGATGTTCTGCCAGCCCCCGAGCAGGCCGGCCAGCCCCAGCTTGCCCATGATGAACGCCACCCCCAGCCAGTCCAGGTACTGCACGTAGAGCGGCCGCTCCAGGCCCAGGGCGCGCCGGATCTGCTCGATGTCCTTGGCCTTGAGGTTGGGGTTGAGATCCAGGCCGGGGACGTAGCTGCCGATCGTGCTGTGCATGATCAGGAACGTGAAGAGGGTGACGCCGATCACGACCGGGATCGCCGCCACCGCCCTTCGCACCACGAACTGGATCATCCCGCCAGCCTCTTACCCGGGGTGGACCTGAGCCCGCCGGCCTACTTGCCGTCCGTCACGTAGACGTCCTTGAACCAGGTCCGGTACTGGTACTGGCTGAACCCGCCCACGTTGAAGTTCTTGACCCTCTTGCTGATGCCCCAGTTGGCCTTGGGATAGACGATCAGGGGCGAGGGCAGGTCCTGGAGCAGGATCTCCTGGATCTGGTGGTACATGTCGAGGCGTTTCTTCTGGTCGAGTGTCTGGACCGCGTCGGACAGCAGCTGGTCCACCTTGTCGTTCTTGTAGCCGGCGCCGTTGAGGGCACCGCCGCCGATCGACTTGGAGCTCCAGAGCTGGGTCTGGTCGGGATCGATGCTCTCCGAGATGCCGAGCAGGATCATCTCGAACTCCCGCGTGCTGCTCAGCTGGGTCACCAGCTGGGGGAACTGGACCGGCTTGGTGGTGACCTTGACCCCGATCCCGCTCCACTGCTCGGCCATGACCTGGATCAGGGTCTCGCGCACCTTGTTGCCGACATTGGTGCGCAGCTCCCACTCCATGCGCACCCCGTTTTTAGCCCGGATGCCATCGGCGCCCTTCTTCCAGCCCGCGTCGTCCAGCATCTGCTCCGCCTTCTTGGCGTCGAATGGGTACTGGGCCTTGGGGGTGATGTGGGCCGGGCTGACCAGGCCGATCGAGGAGTCCGCGGACACCGCCTGGCCGAAGTAGACCTTGTCCGCGATCTTCTTGCGGTCGAGCGCCATCAGGAGCGCCTTGCGGACCTGGAGGTCGCCGAAGATGGCGGCCTTGGGTGTCTTGCTGGCGTCCAGGTTCTGCAGGTAGTAGTCGAAGCTGGGGGCCACGAAGCCGACCCGGCTCACGTTCTGGGCGGTGGCCAGGCTGTCCCACTGGCTCTTGTCCACGATCCCGACGTCGAGCTCCCCGGTCTTCAGCTGGTTGGCGATCGCGACCGCGTCGGGCACGACCTTGAAGATGTAGGTGTCGAAGAAGGTCTTGCCCTGGTGCCAGTTGTCGTTGCGCCTCAGCGTGTACTGGCTGCCCTTGTCCCACTTCACCGGCAGCATGGCCCCGCTCACGACGGTGGGGACCTGGTTCATCTCGGTGGAGTTGACGTCGGCCGGCGCCAGCTTCTCCCACACCGCCTTGGGCAGGATGCCGAGGACCATGAAGGTGACCACGAACGGGGCGTAGACCTTGGTGGTCTTGAAGAGCACGGTCTGGGGGTCGACCGCGGTCACGCTGGCCAGGTACTCGGTCAGCTGGGCCCGGTAGCGGGACTTCACGGCCGCGTACTTGGGGTCGAACATCAACTGGTAGGTGAAGACCACGTCGTCGGCGGTGATCGCGCTCCCGTCCGACCACTTGAGGCCCTTCTTGAGGGTGACCCGGTAGCTGAGCTGGTCCGACTCCGGTTTGGGCACGGCCGTCGCCAGGTTGGGCACCAGGGTGCCGTTGGCCTCGGCGTCGAGCAAACCGTCGTAGAGGCGGTACGTGACCTGCAGGCTGGCGGTGTCGTTGGTGAAGATCGGGTTGAGGTTGCCGATGTCGGAGATCGAGCCCTCGATGATGTGGCCGCCCTTGACGGCCTTGCCGGTGTCGGTCTTGGCCGCCTGGTTACCGCCGCAGGCCTCCAGCCAGCCCAGGCCGCCGGCCGAGAAGGCGGCGAAGGCGGCCGCGCCCCCCATCCGGCGCAGGAAGTCGCGCCGCGACCACTCGCTCAGAAACTGGTCGAATCGATCGAAGCCGTCGGCCGGCGTGGTCCGCCCCATTCTCTCTTCTCCGTCCCTGCGTGATGGTCGTGCCGAATTTTCCTGCCGGTGAGCTGCCGGCGGAGGCCGACGTCCCCGGCATTATGGAAGCTCCCGCCGCCGCTCGTCAAAATTGCGCTTTCGGGAGGTCATGATGGTCGTCGGAATTCTCCGTCTAACCCTTCACCTGCCGAACAGCGGTTCCCTCAAGGCGCGCCGGCACATCCTGGCGGGCCTGCTGCGCAGGCTGCGCGACCGGTTCGACGTGGCCGTGGCCGAGGTCGGCGAGCGCGATCGCTGGCAGCTGGCGGAGGTGGGGGTGGCCTGCCTCTCGGCCGACGGCCGCCACTGCGACGAGGTGCTGGCCAGGGTGCTGGCCTTCGTCGAGCGCAACGCCGGCGAGGCCCAGCTGACCGAGGTCAGGACGGAGCTGATCCGGCTATAGCCCGCAGCTCGGCGGGACCGTAGCCGAGCACCTCGCGCAGCACCGCCTCGGTGTGCTCGCCGAGCCGAGGGGGTGGCAGCCGGACGGGACTGCTCTGCCCATCCAGCTGCCAGGGCGCGCCGACCTGGCTGATGGTGCCGGCGGCGGGGTGCTCGACCTGAGTGCTCATCCGCCGGGACCCGGCCAGCGGGCTGGCAAACGCCTCCGCCAGCGAGTTGATCGGGCCGGCCGGGATCCCGTGCTCCTGCAGGCACCGCAGCCACTCGCCGCTGCCGCGCGCGCCCAGCCGGCGCTCGATCTCGGCAGTGAGCTCGGCCCGCGCCCGCTGCCGGCCCGGGTTGTCGTGGAAGCGGGGGTCCGCCGCCAGCTCGGGCGCCTCCAGGGCCTGGCAGAAGCGCGCGTACTGGGAGTCGGACCCCACCGCCACGTTGATGAAGCCGTCCCCAGTCGCGAATGTGCCGTAGGGGGCGATCGTGGCGTGAAAGTTACCCTCCTGGCGAGGGGCCTCGCCGGTCGCGAACAGGCGGCCCGCCTGGTAGGTGT
>JBBSHA010000086.1:0-8233 GCA_038253595.1 Candidatus Dormibacterales bacterium | reverse complement strand
TGGCCGGAGGCACCGGCAGCCGCCTCCATCCTCTGACCCGGATCACCAATAAGCACCTGCTCCCGATCTACGACCGCCCGATGATCAGCTACGCCATCGAGGCGCTGGTCAAGGCCGGAGTGGGGGAGCTGATGCTGGTCACCGGCGGCACCCACGCGGGCGAGTTCCTACGCCTCCTGGGCAACGGCCACGACCACGGCATCGACCGGCTGTTGTACGCCTACCAGGATCGGCCCGGAGGCATCGCCGAGGCGCTGGGCCTGGCCGAGCGGTTCGTGGACGGCGAGCCGGTGGTGGTGATGCTGGCGGACAACGTGGCCGAGAGGTCGCTGCGGCCGGCGGTCGAGAACTTCCGGAGCCAGTCCAGGGGGGCCCGGATCCTGCTCTCCCGGATCGAGGACCCCGCCCACCTCCGCCACCTTGGGGTACCCGAGCTCGACGCCGCCGGGCGGGTGACCAGGATCTACGAGAAGCCGGAGCAGCCGCCGAGCGGCTTCGGGGTGACCGGCATCTACTTCTACCCGGCCGAGGTCTTCGACGTCATACCCCACCTCCGGCCGTCGAGGCGGGGCGAGCTGGAGATCACCGACGTCAACAACCACTTCGTCGAGGAGGGGGACATGGAGTACGACATCCTGGAGGGCTTCTGGGGTGACGCCGGCGAGTCGATCGACGCCTACTACACGGTCAACGACTTCGTGCGCGAGCACGGGGCCAACCGGGACTGAGCCGGATGCTGCACGGAGTCGACATCAAGGAGCTGGTCACCAACAGCGACGAGCGGGGCTTCTTCCGGGAGGTCATCCGGGAGAGCGACGGCTTCTTCGACCACTTCGGCCAGTGGAGCCACTCGCTGATGTACCCGGGCACCGCCAAGGCCTGGCACATCCACCGCCGGCAGACGGACTGGTGGTACTGCATCGGGGCCCTGAAGGTCGCGCTCCACGACACCCGGCAGGAGTCCCCGACCGCGGGCGAGACCCAGCAGCTCTTCATGGGCGACCGCTACGGCCCGGTCTGCATCCGGATTCCGCCGGGAGTCGCGCACGGCTGCCGGGCCCTCGAGCTCACCCACCTGCTCTACATCACCTCCAGCGTCTACGATCCCCAGGACGAGGGCCGCATCCCCCACGACGACCCGGGCATCGGGTTCGACTGGACCGCCTTCCCGGAGATCAAGTGAGCCGCCAGTTCCAGCGCCTCCTGGTCAGCGGGGCGGCCGGGTTCATCGGCTCCAACTTCGTCCGCCTGCTCCGCGCCGAGCGGCCGGAGACCGAGATCTGGGTGCTGGACAAGCTGACCTACGCCGGCAACCCGGCCAACCTGGCCGAGTTCGAGGGCCGGCCCGGCTACCGCTTCATCCGCGGCGACATCTGCGACGGGGAGATGGTGAACGAGCTGGCCGCCCAGGTCGACGCCATCGTCAACTTCGCCGCCGAGACCCATGTCGACCGCTCGCTGCTGGACCCCTTCGCCTTCGTCGCCACCGACGTGCTGGGCACGGCCGTGCTCTGCGAGGCGGCGCGCGTCCACGGCCACCAGGTGTTCCTGCTGGTGAGCACCGACGAGGTCTACGGGGATGTTGCGGAAGGGCGCTCCACGGAGACCGACCCGCTCCGCCCGCGCAGCCCCTACTCCGCCAGCAAGGCGGGCGGGGAGATGCTGGCCCGGGCCTACGCCATCAGCCACGGGCTGCCCCTGCTGGTGACGCGGGGCTCCAACAATTACGGTCCCCACCAGTACCCGGAGAAGATCGTCCCGGTGCACATCACCAACGCCATCGACGACCTGCCGCTGCCGCTGTACAACGACGGCTCGGCGGTCCGCGATTACATCTACGTGGAGGACCACTGCCGGGCCATCGACCTGGTCCTCCACGAGGGCGAGGTCGGCGAGGTCTACAACGTGGGCACCGGCCGGGAGACCAGCGGCCAGGAGGTCGCCCGGGCGGTGCTCGACCTGCTGGGCAAGCCGGAGAGCCTGATCGACTTCGTGGCGGACCGGCTGGGCCACGACTATCGGTACGCGCTCGACGTGGGCAAGCTGCAGGCCCTGGGCTGGCAGCCGCAAGTGGAATTTGCGACCGGCCTGGCGTTGACCGTGCGCTGGTACCAGGAGCACCAGGAGTGGTGGCGGCCGCTACGGTCCGGCGAGTACTGGGACTACTACCAGCGCAACTACCGGCCGCTCCCCCGTCCAGCCGGGATCTGAGCGCGAGCCCGAGGTCCGCGGCGATCGCCTGGCGCCCGCTGACCCTGCCTCTGCTGGTGCTGGCTCTGGCGGCCGTCAAGGGCCTGCTCTGGACCGTTTCGCTGCCCCCCTGGTACGGACCCGACGAGCCCTCACACTTCGACTACGTGCAGCGCCTGGCGCTCGATGGCCAGGTGCCGCTGGCCGTCGACGACCCGCGCACCGTCCCGCCCGAGGTGAACTGCTCCGGGCACCGGATGGGGTTCCGTTCCGACGGCCCGTTCTTCACCCAACCCATCTGGGGGCGCGACGTGCAGCCGCCCTGCCCGATGCCGGCCGGCCAGGATCCCCAGCGGCCGCTGATCCGGGGGACCTCGGCCGGCAACTACTCCCCGCTCTACTACCTGCCGGGCGTCGCCTTCTATGACGCAGCGCGCGACGCGCCGGTCGAGGTGCGCCTGCACGCGGTTAGGCTCTGGAGCTGGCTCCTCGGGGTCGCGGCCGCCGGCTTCACCTACCTGGCCGCGCTCTGGTTCTTCGCCCGGCGCCGGGCGCCGGCGGCGGCCACCGCGCTGCTCTTCACCCTTCAGCCGATGGCCTCGCAGCAGTTTGCCGTCGTCTCCAACGACGCCCTCCTGATCTGCGTGGCGGCAGCCTTCTTCTGGCGCTTCTTCCGGGCCCTGACCCTGCGGCCGCGGGCGGCCGAGGGCGCTCTCCTGGGCTTTCTGGCCGGCCTCGACTACCTGGCCAAGCCGCAGGGGGCCTTGCTGGCCGCGACCCTGGTGCTGGTGGTGGGGGCCCACCGCGCCACCCTCACCGCCTGGGGCCCGCGACTCCGGCTGGTGGCGGCGATGGCGGTGGGGCTGGCGCTGCCGGTGCTGGTGGGCGTGCTCGGAGGCATCCTCGGGCACGGGGGAGTGGCGCCCGGTGGTTTCGACCAGCCGATCCAGCACCGCTGGCGCGATTTCGTCGCGGTTTACATGGAGCGGAGCTTCCACTACCCCTACTACCTCCTGATGACCAGCTTCTGGGGCACCTTCAGCTGGCTCAACGTGCCGCTCCCGGCGCTCACCTTCCCGCTCATCCTGGCCGCCTACCCGCTCGCCCTCGCTGGGCTGGTGATCGGCTGCGTCCGCCGGCGCCTGAGCCCGCGGCTGGTGACCGGCGCGGTCGCTTCCGTGGCCGGCGTCAGCCTGCTGGTGGCCGCGGTGGAGGGCTACTACTTTCACCGCTACGGCACCCTGATCCTGCAGGGCCGCTCCTTCCTCTTCCTGCTGCCGGCCGGCCTGCCCGCCCTGGCGGGCGGCCTGCTGGCGCTGGCCCCCGCCGGCTGCCGGCGCTGGGCGCCGGTCACCCTGGTCCTCGCGGCCCTGGGCCTGAACGTCTTCAGCCTGATGGAGATCTGGGACACCCTGTACGGATGAGGCGCGTCCTCTGCGGGCTCGGACCGGCGCTGATGATGGCCGCCGTGCTGGCGGTGGCGGCGCTGGCACTGGCCAAGGTCGAGCCGCCCCTGCGGGGTGAGGACGAGATCCGCTTCCTGGGAGTCCGAGCCCTCTCCGCCCCGGCCGGTGCCCTCTTCACCCGCCCCCTTCTGCTCCAGAACCGGGATGCCACCCTCCTGGACTTTCCCTACCGCGTCGAGGGCGGCCGGCCGGCGCGGGTCCGGGTCCGGGTGGTGGGTCCCGACGGCCGGCTGCTGCACGACGCCGAGCACAACCTGCCGCCCAGCCAGCGTCTCGACGCGCCCCGAACCTGGTTCGAGGTCAGCTTCTGGGGACCGCTGGCGCGGTTCGAGCCGGTCCCGCTGACCGGGGGGGAGGGGCCGGGCCCGGCTTCGGTGTCGATCCAGGTGGCGCCGGGGTCGCCGCCGGTGGACCTCTACTTCGATCCGCTGGATCTCCTCGGCCGGCCCACCGACTACGCGGCGGGCCAATCGCCGGAGACCGTCCAGGACCGCCGGCTGGCCGTGCGCAGCTTCTACGGCCGGCCGCAGCCGATGATCGCCCAGGCCCCGCTGATCTGGTCCCGGCTGGCCGCGCTGGCCCCCCCCTGGCTGGCCGGTCCCGGCCCGGCGCTGCTCACCGCGCTGCTGCTCGGGCTGGGCGCCGCGTCCGCGTGGGCTCTGGTTCGCGAGGAGTGAGCGGCTGAGCCGCCCGCGGCTGGGGCTGGCGCTGGTCGGGGCGGGCTACGCGCTGCTCATCGCCGCCTGGGTCTTCGCCAACCCGCCGGCCGCCGCTCCGGATGAGGCCGTGCACTACGTGAAGGCGCTGGCGGCGGGAGCGGGAGACCTCCGCGGCCTGCCCAACGGGTACCGCGTGGGCTCGGAGCCGGACCGCCGGCTCGACTTCGTGAATCGGAATTCCCGCGCCTTCGCGATCCCCCCCGGCCTCAATCCCCCGGCGCCCTGCTTCCAGGATGCGCCGTTCACCCCGGCGCCCTGCCTCAACGGCTTCCCGACGGTTCCCGGCCGCGTTCAGGTCAGCTACGTGGCCTCCTATCCACCGTTCCTCTACGTGCCGGTGGGACTGGCGATCCGGGCCGCCGGCCGCGAACCGGCGGCCCTCTATGCCGGCCGCGCCGCGGGGGCCGCGATCTGCCTGGGCCTGCTGCTGGGGGCGCTCGGCGGCGCGGCCCGGGCCGCCCGCGCCGGCCCCGCGCTCTGGGGGATTCTTCTGGCCGCAACGCCGATGCTGGTCTACCTGGCCTCCTCGGTGGGCACCAGCGGGATCGAGGCCGCGGCCGGGGTGGCGTTTCCCAGCCTGCTGCTGCTGGGCGGTGGGCGGCCGCTGCGCTGGTGGGGCTGGGCCGGGGTCGGGCTGGCCGGCGCGCTCCTCGCCACGGCCCGGCCCCTGGGCCCGGCGTGGGTGGTCATGGACGTCGCGCTGGCCGCCGTCGTATCCGGCCCGCACCCCCTGTGGCGGTGGCTCCGGGCCGGCCGGCTCGGCTCCCTCCTGGCCCTCGCCGGGCTGGCGGCGGCGGTGGTCGGCTCACTGACGTGGACGGTTCGGTACGGCGTTCCCGGACCGCTGCCGCACGGGCTCTCGGGCCTGCCCGCGGCCGTCCACGAGTCCCGGCTGCACGCTCGTGAGCTGATCGGAAGCTTCGGCCTGGACGATGTGAGCCTGCCCCGGCCGGTGTATGTGGCATGGGCGACGGCGGTGGCCTGCTACCTCGGCGCCGCCTTCTGGCGGGCCGGCCGGCGGCTGCGGGTGATCCTGCCACTGGCCCTGGCGGCGGCCGTGGCGATCACGGTGGCGGTCGCCGCCCTCATCATCCTGCCGACCGGGTTCGGGATGCAGGGCCGCTACGTGTTTCCCGCCGCGGCCGCCGTGCTGGTGGCGGCCGCGGTCGCGCTGGGAGAGGTGCGCCGCCCCCTGCCGGGCCCGATTCCGGCGGTGGCCGGGGCGCTGGTCGCGGTCCTGGTGGCGGGCGTCCAGGTGCTGGCGTTCGTGGTCAACGGCAAGCGCTATGCCGTCGGCAGCGCAGGGCCGGTCTGGTTCGTGCCCGACGCCGTCTGGGCCCCTCCCGCCGGCTGGCTGCCCTGGCTGGGTCTGGCCGGCCTCGGCGCGGGCGCCCTGCTCGCCGGAGCCCTACTGCTGGTTCGCCCGCCGGCGGGGAATCCGGGCGACGATGAAGCGCCTGGCCTTGCGCACCGCTCGCCGGCCCAACCGGAGGCTGCCCTCGCGGCGCCGGAACCATAGCGCCCGGGCGACGAGCCCGGGCGGCGGCTGCAGGTCGCCCGCCAGAGCGCCGTGGCCGGCCGCCGTGGCGTTCCTGCCGCCGGCGAGGTCGGCCGCCCGCCAGGGCTCCGCGCAGTAGCGCACCAGCGGCGCCAGCGCCCGCTCCCAGGTGAACCCCGCCCGCAGCGCGCGCACCCTGTCCGCGTCGGCGGTGCGCCGCGACTCGTCCCCGAGCAGCGTCGCGATCGAGCCGGCGATGGCGGCCGAGTCCTCGTAGGGGACCACCGCGCCGGTGCCCTGGCCGGCGATCCACTCGGCAAAGGCATCGCCCTCGGTGGCGACCATCGGCAGGGAGGCCCAGATGTAGTCGAGAAAGCGGGTCCGGAAGGAGAGCCGCGTCTCCAGGTGGTCGAAGTGCATGCTCACTCCGAGGTCGGCCTCGAGCAGGAAGTCCTGCCGCCGCTCGTAGGGGACCCAGCCCATGTTGAAGCTGACGCCCCGGTCGCGCAGCTCCAGCTCCTCCGCCAGCCGCACGGTCCGGGTCGCCATCTCCATCTCCGGCACGACCGGGTTGGGGTGGCGGACACCCAGGAAGAGCAGGCGGGCCCGCGGCACCCGCCGCATCACCTCGGGCCAGGCGCGCACCAGAGAGAGGCTGTCGAACCAGTTGTAGATCCCCCCGGCCCAGACGGCGAGCAGGGCGTCCTGGGGGATGCCGGGCAGCACACCGCGAGCCGCCGGGATGCCGCTGTGGGCGGGGTCCTGCTGGCTCAGGCCGAACGGTGCGACGTCGATCAGCCGGCGCAGGAGCCGGTCCTGGCCGAACGTGTGCGGGTTGACCCGATCGGCCGCCAGGAGGCAGCCGATCCAGAAGTCGCGCTGGCGCTGGTTGGCGCAGATGAAGAAGTCGCCGATCCGGAGCTGGACCAGGAGGGCGGCGAGCGACGGCCAGTGCTCGCGCACCTGCTCCTCCAGCGGGCGCTGCGAGTACATCTCCAGGGTCTCCAGGACGAACGGGTCGTAGAGATCCACGACCAGGTGCTTCTGGGTTCCCGCCAGCACCGGGTGGTTGGACATCACCAGGCCCTGCACGACCAGGACCCCGGCCCAGGCCTCCTCGGCGGCCAGGGTCCGGTCGTCGCCGGGGACCACCTCGAAGCCGGCGGGGTCGCGGTCACTGGCGGCCGGCACCGACAGGTGGACGTCGTGACCGGCGGCCGTCAGGACCCGGGCCATCTCCCAGCAGCGGATGGCGGGGCCCGCCATCGAGAGGCCGACCCGGTCAGCGCAGACGATCAGGACCCTCGCCACTGCTGCCAGCCTACTGGGCGGCGGGCTCGCCCGGGAGCCCGGGCGGCGGGGCTTGAGTTGATATAAGAAGGCGGTGCGCGTGGCCCACGTGACCTGCCTGTACCCGCCGGAGCACCTGGGCGGCGCCCCCCAGCAGTGTCGCCAGATCGCCATCCAGCAGGCTCGCGACGGCCTCGAGGTGGCGGTCTTCTCGGGGGCCCTGGTACCGGGCGCGCCGATGCTCCAGGTCACCCGCGTTGTCCAGGACGGACTGCCGGTGACCCGGATCGTGACCACCGCGGCCTTCCCCGAGGGCGAGGAACGCAACTGGCGCCACCCGGCCATCGAACCCGCCTTCTCCGATTTCCTGGGGGAGCAGCGGCCGGACGTGGTCCACTTCCACTCCATCCAGAGCCTGGGGGCCTCCCTCCTGGAGCCGGCCCACCGGGCGGGAGCCCGGATCGTGGTGACCATGCACGACCTCTGGTGGATCTGCGCCCGCCAGTTCTGCGTCGACCGCCGCTTCAGCCCCTGCATCCCGGCCGTGACCGAGGGCTCCTGCGCCTGCCAGCGGGGCGCGGCCGAGCTGGCCCGCCGACGCGACTACCTGGACCGCATGCTGGCTCATGCCGACCGCATCCTCGCCCCCTCCGAGGCCCTGCTCGACCGGCTCCGCGCGAGTGGCGTGCCGGGTGACCTGCGCGTCGACCCCAACGGGGTGCCGCCGATGGCCGGGCCTGCCACCCGCCGGTCAACCGGCCCGGGATCGCGGCTGCGCCTCCTGTTCATGGGCGGCTCCAACCCGATGAAGGGAATCTCGGTGCTGGTCCGGGCGCTGCGCCTGCTGACCGAAGCCGGGGTCGACTACGAGGCGGACCTGTACGGCATCGACCCGTTCGCCTATGCGACCACGGCTGCCCTGGGCGGTCTGCCCGTCCGCGCCCACAAGTCCTTCCCGCCCTATCGCCTGGACGAGGTGCTGGGTGGGTGTGACGTGCTCCTGCTGCCATCGGTGATGTTCGAGTCCTCGTCGCGGGCCGTGCGGGAGGCCCTGGTGCGGGGGATCCCCG
>JBBSHA010000085.1:0-8306 GCA_038253595.1 Candidatus Dormibacterales bacterium | reverse complement strand
TCTCGTCGGGCACGCCCTCCGGCGCCCCGAGCCGGGGCTGCTGGAGACCGCGGTCGATCTCGCGGTGCCTCCCCTCAGCCTCCTCCTCGGCCTGGCCCTGAGCGGACTCGCGATCTCCACCCTGGGGGCGATGTGGCTGGGCCTTCCGGCCTGGGCCGCCGCGCCGTGGCTGGGGTGCCTGATCGCGATCGCGGCCTACCTGGCGGTGGGCATGCGCGCTTCGGGTCTCGGCCTGGCCGGGTGCCGCCGCCTGGCCCTCGAGGCTCCGGCCTTCCTGGCCCGCAAGGCCGGTCTCTACGTGCGGCTGGCGCGCGGCCACGACGCCACGGCTTGGGAGCGCAGCCAGCGGGCGGACGACCGAATGGACCCGCCCCGGGTCGAGGTCCAGGGGGTGCCGATCGACCGCGTCGACCGGGAGTCCGCCGTCGATCGGATCATGGCCCTGGTGGGCGGCCCCCGGCTGGCCCAGGTGTGCACTGTGAACCTGGACTTCCTGGCCCGGGCGCAGTCGGACCCCGAGGTGGGAGCGATCCTGGCCCAGAGCGCGCTCAACGTTCCCGACGGAGCGCCCGTGTTGTGGCTGGCCGCCGCCTGCGGGGAGAGGCTGCCGGAGCGGGTGGCCGGCGCCGACCTGGTGCCCCAGCTGGCGGCGCGGGCAGCCCGGGATGGCGTTCGCCTCTTCCTGCTGGGCGGCGCTGACGGGGTCGCCATGGAGGCGGCACTCGAGCTGTCGCGGCACGCCCCCGGGCTCCAGATCGCAGGCACCCGGGAACCTCCGATCGGCGATCTCGAGAGCCTGGACTCGGCCGCGATCGTGAGGGCGATCACCGATGCCCGGACGGACATCCTGCTGGTGGCCTTCGGTCATCCCAAGCAGGAGCGCTGGATCCATCGCCACCGGGAGGAGCTGGGGTCCATCGTGGCCATCGGCGTCGGCTGCTCGTTCGACCTCCTGGCCGGCCGCCGCGTGCGGGCCCCGCACTGGTGCCAGGCCCACGGGCTGGAGTGGGCCTACCGGGTGGCGCACGAGCCACGGCGGCTGGCCGGCCGCTACAGCGCCGATGCGGTGTGGCTGCTGACGGCATTCTGGCGGATCGCTGTCACCGCCGCCCTCCGGAGGTCCACCAGCCCCCAACCGGCCTGAGCGGCGCCGGCCTCGGGCTCAGCAGGTCCCATTCGAGTTCGACTAACTCGAGCTATTGTCAGGAGCTTCGGTCTAGAATCCGGGAGCCGCGATTACGGCAGGGGGCATTGAGATGCTGGCGTTGGTTCGCCGGCTGCTCGGGGTGAGAATGGACGGGCCGGTCGCGGGAGCGCCGGACGATGAGCTGGCGGTCACCGCGCTCGGGTGGGCATGGACGTCGCCCTCGATCGGCGGCTGGCGTTTCTAGTCGCTTCTAGCCGCGCCATCCGTGCGGCTGGGTGGGCCTGCGCGGTTCTCTTGCCGTGGTTCTCTGGTGGCGAGAAGAACAGAACGAACGCCCAGGCCCACACCACCACGCACCGCAATAGCATCCGAAACCGCCCGGCATGGACTTAGTCCAACTAAGTCATGCCGGTAACATCCACGACGCAAAGACGCACCTCTCCCGTCTTCTCGAACGCGTGGAGGCCGGTGAGGAGATCGTGATCGGCAGGGCGGGCAAGCCGGTGGCGAGGCTGGTGCCCTACCGTCAATCTGAGCAGCCGCGCGCGCCCGGTGCTGGCAGGGACGGGTTCGAACCGCCGACGACTTCGATCAAACGCCCACCAACCTGCTGGCGGCCTTCCGGGGCGACCGCGCTTCGGGCTGCTGCTGGACAGTCCGTGCTCCTCTGGTGGTTGGCGGATGACCCAGGACTGACCACCAACGCCCGCTCTCTGATCGCGTCCCCGGCATCGATGGTCTTCGTCAGCGCGGCCTCCGCCTGGGAAATCTCGATCAATCGGGCTCTGGGCAGGCTGCAAGCGCCAAATGACCTTGAGGCTCAACTCGAAAAGCATCACTTCAGCCCGCTGGCGATCAGCATCGGCCACGCATTGGCGGCGGGCGCCCTACCCGCCACCACGAAGACCTGTTCGACCGCATGCTGATCGCGCAGGCTGGGTTGGAGGGCCGACAGTCGCGACGCGCGACCCCCAGTTCGAGCCCTATGGAGTGCCGACCGTGGCCGCCTGAATGAAACGGCCGGACCCATTCAGCCTGAGATCGGCGCCGCCTATTCGGCCTCGGTAGCGGCCAGGTGGGCCGCGGGTTCGCGGGCGGGGCGGCGGCGCAGCCGCTCGGGGTGGATCACCCACTGGATCGCCGAGTCGTCGATGGCCTTGGAGCTGACGGTTCGGCGCTCGACCAGGATGAACAGCGCCCAGGCCGCGAGCAGCACGAGCGGCAGCGCGGCCATGACCAGCGCGAAGGTGGCCGCCGGGGAGTGGGTGCGGGTGCCGGCCACGTAGGCCAGAGCCTGGACCATGGGCTGGTGGACCAGGTAGAGGCTGTAGGACATGACCCCCAGGGTGACCAGCGGCGGCCACTCGCAGATCCGGGCCAGGAGGTTGTCCCGCTTCAGGACCAGCAGCACCCCCAGCATGAAGACGAGACCGAACAGGATGTGGTCGATCGGGTTGCCGACCAGCTTCAGGGCTAGCAGGGCGAGGGCGATCGCAGCCGCCCCCAGCGCCCAGCGGGACACGCCGATGCGGTCGCGGGCATGCACCTCGGCCGCCGCCATGCCAAAGCCGAACTCCGCCCAGCGCCCGGGCAGCTGGTTGGGCAGCACGGCGGTGGCCAGCAGGGAGCCGGGGTCGAGCTGGGCGTGGGAGGCGGCGACGGCCAGCACCACTCGATAGGTGATGTTGCAGGCCACCACCCCGGCCAGCGTCCAGAGGAATCCGAATCGCCCGATCGCCAGGATCAGCAGGGGCAGGCCCAGGTACAGCTGCCATTCCAGGCCCAGCGACCAGTAGGCCCCGTTGAGGGCGTAGAAGGTGCTCGGGAACAGGGTGTGGACGAGGGTGGCGTGGGTGAGCAGCTGCCAGGCGGCGGCCGGCGGCCCCAGCGACCTGATGCCCAGCCAGGCGGGCACCGCCAGGGCCGCCGCCAGCACCACCACGAGGGACGCGTAGTAGGCGGGCATCAGCCGCCGGACCCGGCGACCGAAGAACCCGAGCGTCCGGAACCGATCCTGGCGCCCGGCGGCGAACGGGATGTACAGGCAGAAGCCGCTCAGGACCAGGAACAGGCTGACCCCCGTCGAGCCGCTGCGCAGGAAGGTCTCCAGGAAGCCGATCGGGACTCGGTAGCCGCTGAACGCGTGCACGTGGAAGAGAACCACCCAGAAGGCGGCCAGCGCCCGCAGGCCGTCGATCCCGGCCAGCCGCGCCGACGGCCTCATCACAGCGCCTCCAGAGGGACTTCGCGGGCGGGTCCGGCCAGCGCGTCGGGGAGCGGGCCCAGCGTGTTCGCCCATCCGTAGCGCTGCGTGGCCAGCAGGCGGCCGTTGCGGCCCAGCCCGGCCGCCAGCGCCCGGTCCTCGAGGAGCCGGACGACCGCGGCCGCGAAGGTCTCGGCCGTGTCCGCGACCAGGGCGTGACGTCCCGGCTCGAGGCGGATCCCCTCGCAGCCGGCCGAGGTGGTGACCATCGGCCTGCCCATGCCGAGTGCCTCCAGGACCTTGAGGCGGGTGCCGCTGCCCATCCGGATCGGGACGATCACCACAGCCGCCCGGCGCAGCAGCGGGCGCACGTCCGCGACCCGGCCGGCGACGGTGACGTGGGGCCCGTCCAGCTCGGCGACATCGGCCGGCGTGGCGTCGCCGACGATGGTGCAGTGGACCTGGGCCCGAACCTGGACGACCAGCGGCAGCACCTCACGCACGAAGAAGCGGACCGCGTCGGCGTTCGGCCGGTAGTTGAGCGCGCCGGTGAAGACCAGCTCATCCGCCACCCCGTCCAGGTCCTCCTCGACAGCCCCGGGCTGGAAGTGCTCGAGGTCGACCCCGTTGGGGACCACCAACACCAACTTGCCCGGGAGGTGAGCCTGGAGGATGGCTCGCTCGCGATCGGAGGTCACGACACAGAGATCGAACCTCTTCCAGGCCGACAGCTCCTCGGCCTTGAACTTGGCCGCCTCAAGCCGGTTGTACGCCCGGCGGAGGCGGGATCGCTCGGCCCTCGCCATCCGGTCCAGCAGCTCGTACTCGAGGTTGTGCTCGTCGAGCACCAGGGTGGCCGGCGTCGCGAATTCGAAGCAGGCCATCTGGCTGGACTCGACCTGGACCACGTCGAACGCGCCCGTGGCCAGCAGCCGGTCGATCTCCGACTGCATCAGGGCCGAGTGGTGGGCGAGCAGCTGGTAGGACGCCCGTCCCAGGATCGAGGCCGCCTGCCGGAGCCGCTTGCGCCCGGGCCGGGAAGGCTCGGGGACCAGGCGGATGTCCTCGCACATCAGGGCCAGCGGGGCGGCGGCGGCGCGGGCCTCGGGCCCGCCGTAGGCGAGCAGCGTGACACGGTGGGTCGCGGACAGGTGGCGGATCATCTCGTACACGCGCACGGCGAAGCCCCAGTGACGCGGGTAGGGAAGGCTGGGGCTGACCAGGAGCAGGCGGGGCTTGGAACGGGTTCGCGGGGGCCGCGTGCCCGCCCGTGATCCTCGGTGCAGCAGCTGGCCGGCGTGGAGGGCCAGGCGCTCCGCGTACGCCTCCAAGCCATGCCGCTCGGCAGCCAGAGCGCGCGCATGGTGACCGATCTCGGCCCGCCGGTCGGGATCGGCGAGCAGGCCCGCCACCGCTGCCCGGAGCGCGTCCGGGTCGCCGGGCGGAACCAGCAGCGCGTGCCGGCCGGGCTCGAACATCTGGGCATGGTCGCGGTTGCCGGTGACCACCACCGCCTTGCCCATGGCCATCGCCTCCAGCACGGCGGTGATCCCGGCCGGGAAGTCGCACGGGAGGAGGGGCACCACCACCACCGAGGCCCGGCTGTAGAGATCGCGCAGCGCCGGGTAGGTCACCCGCCCGGACTCGAAGTTGGCGGGCCAGCCGGCCGGGCCCACCGAATGGGCCGCCTGCGAATGGGCGCTGGCGCCGGTGACGAAGACCCGCGCATCCACCGTCGCCAGGGCCGCGGCCAGCGTGGCGTGGTCGCGGTGCTCGCGCCCGGGCGACAGGACCAGGGCCTCCTCGGCCCCGCCGTCCGGCCGCCAGAACTCCAGGTCCACCGCGTAGGGGATGTAGGCGAACTCGGGCCCCCGGCGGCCCATCAGGCGGCGGCCGCCCTCGATCTGCTGCAGGGAATGGGTCAGAACCCGGCTGATCCCGCTCCGGCGGCCCAGGAGCCGCAGCAGCGGACGCTTGGCGCCCGCCGTCAGGTGGTGGCCCAGCATCAGGTGTGGGCGCCGCCGCCCGCTGGCGATCATCCCTAGGCCGGCGGGCAGGCCGACATGCTCCCCGTCCGTGAACAGGAGGCCGTGCTGCTCCATGCGCCGGACCGCCTCCCGCGCGTGATCCAGTGACGTCCTGCCGCTGCGGCGCGCCACTGGCCCTCGGAGCTGCGACCAGTCCAGGAGGGTGAAGCCGTGAATCTCCTCCAGGAGCAGGAACTCCGGCCGGGGCCGGCTGCCACCTGCCACGGCGGCTCGCAGGTCGGCATCCACAGCGCACGAAACCACCATGAGCGCGTCAACCATCCGCCGAACCTCCCATCATCGCGAGGGTCAGTCCGATCTCGGACACGGCGCCCAGACGGGTGAATCGGGAGGAGCGGACATGGTCACTTCGCGTCAGTCTTGCCGACGCCGCGGCCCCAGCCCATGGGCCGGTCCAGGGCCGGCGGGAGTCGGCCGGACTCCGCCTGGGCCAATGTCCCGACTGGGGCTGGGCAGATCCGCCCGCGCGATCGGGCGCCGCGACCAGCATCGGATCTCGGCGCACCGGAACGGCGCGATCCAGTCGTCGGCGCCGGCCAACGGGGCCTCGCGATCCCGGCCGCGATCGCGAGGCCGCAGTGCCGGCTCGGAGGCGCCGGGCGGCCAGGACCGATCGCGGAGCCCGGGGACCATGGGCAAGTAGTACCAGACGGGCCCCGGTGAGCGGCGGGTTTGCCCATGGATGTGGCGCCCTGGTGTCCTATATTGTGCGTCTCGTGCGGGTTTCCAGTTCGCGAACGAGGCCGGGGTGGGGCGGGTTGGCCCTCCGCCTGCTCCCCTTGGTGGGAGCGCTGGCTCTTCTGCTGGCCTCCGCGTCGTCCGCACCGGCTGCCGCCGCACCGGCTGCCGCCCGGCCAATGGCGAGCACCGCCTCCCCCGCCCCGCTGACGCTCGCCGTGATCGGGGATTACGGGTGCCTCTCGACCACCTGCACCGGACTGGCGACTCAGGGCGAGACGGCGGTGGCCGCGTTGGTGCACTCCTGGTCACCGGCCGCGATCCTCACGGTGGGGGACAACAGCTACGACACCGGCAGCACGAGCGACATCCAGGCCGACCAGCAGCCCTACGCCGCCGACGTCGCCAATGGCAGGTTCTATCCGCTTCCGGGCAACCACGACTGGAACAACCAGTGCACCAATCCCAACTGGATCAACCAGAGCACCTCTTACTTCGGCCGGCCACCGCACTACACGGCCCACTTCGGCTCGGGGTTGCTCGACCTGTTCGCGCTCGATTTCAACTGTGCCACCCCGGACGGCAACGGCCCTGACTCGGTGCAGGCGCAGGGGTACCGTACGGATGTCGCGGCCAGCAGCGCCGTGTGGAAGCTGACCGCCGGCCACCAGCCCTTCTACAGCTCGGGGGTGGAGGGCAGCTACCTCTCCACGCACTGGGCGATCCTGCCCGCCATCGACCTGTTCTTGTCGGGACATCACCACGATATGGAGCATCTCCAGGAGGGCGGCCAGGACTTCATCGTCGACGGCGTGGGTGGGGAGGATTACGCGCCCCTGGGTACCGCGATTGCGGGGAGCCTGTGGTCCGACGCCCAGCACTTCGGCGCCGTCAGGTTGACCGTCGCCCAGACCAGCCTCAAGGTCGAGTTCATCTTCAGCGATGGCACCGTCGGGCATGCGTTCACGATCACCAAGGTTCCCCCCGGTTCGGTCAGCGGCACGGTGACCGACGCGACGACCAGCGCGCCGCTGGCCGGCGCCAACGTGTCGTTGGCCTCAGCCTCGGCCACGACCGACTCACTCGGACACTTTTCGATCACAGGCCTGAAGCCGGCTTCGTACACACTCAGCGCGGCCGCCGCCAATCACATCACCCAGTCGCAGTCGGTCACCGTGGTGTCCGGCGCCGACACGGCCGCCAACTTCTCGCTGCCGCGGCCCACCCTCACGACGTCCCTGTCGATCAGGGGGACGGTGACGGACGCGGCCGGCAAGCAGCCGGTGGCGGGGGCGAGCGTGAGCTACAGCGGGGGCAGCACGACCACGGACGCCTCGGGTAACTACGCGTTCGCCAACGTGGCGCCGGGCAGCTACCCGGTGACCGTCTCGGGCGCCGGCTACGGAGCCCAGACCCAGACGGTGGTCGTGGGCCCGGTTTACGTGCAGGGCGGCCTGCAGAACGCGGGCAACGGAAGCGGATCGGGGGCGACCTCGGTGTCGGCGACGCTGGCCGCGCCGGTGAGCGCCGGCAACCGGCTGGTGGTGGCGGTGCGGGTGGACTCCAACCCCAACGGAGCGGTGGTGCAGTCGGTGAGTGACAGCGCGGGCAACGCGTACACCAGGTACGCGACCGCGAGCAACAACCGGCCGGGCGGCTACCAGGCGGAGGTGACGATCTGGTCGGCGCCGGTGACGGCGGGCGGGGGCACCCGGCCGGCGGTGACGGCGACGGCGACCGGCAGTGCCGATCTGTCGATCGGGGTTGCCGAGTACGCGGGCCTGGCCGGCTCGGGAACGGTGGTGGACCAGACGGCGGGTGCCGGTGGGGTGTCCGCGAGCGGGCCGGCCTCGGGCGCGACAGCGGGCCTGAGTAGCGTCGGCGAGCTTGCCTTCGGGGCCTATGGGGATGGTGGTTCCAACGTGGCGATCACGGCGGGCTCGGGCTGGACGCAGCGTTTGAACAACAGTCCCACCAGCTACATGACGATCGCGGTCGAGGACCAGGTGGCCGGCCAGGGGGCGACCCCCAATGCGACCTGGAGCAACGCCTCCCCCAACAGCTGGGCGGTGGCGCTGGCCACCTTCCTGCCGGCGCCGGCCGCGGTCCAGAACTTCGCCCTGACCGCACCGCCGGCGGCGAGCGGGACCATTTCGGGGGTCGTCACCGATGCCGGCACCGGGCGCGGCATCGCCGGCGCGGCCGTCTCCACCCCCGGCGCGTCGGCGAC
>JBBSHA010000084.1:0-8319 GCA_038253595.1 Candidatus Dormibacterales bacterium | reverse complement strand
GTGGAGAACCGGGTCCGCGCCGAGCTGGCGGAGCGGCGGGTGCTCGCCTACCGGCTGCTCTGGTTCGAGGACCGCCATCCCCGCGACTACCCGGCCGCGTCGACGGCGGCGCTCACCACCCACGACCTGCCCACGCTGGCCGGCGTCTGGGAGGGCGCGGACAGCCACGAGCAGGTCCGGGCCCGCCTGGCGGCGCAGGCGGGGACCGCCACGGGGGCGACTCTCCAGGAGGTCAGCGAGGCGGCCCACCGGGCGCTCGCGCAGAGCCCGTCGCGGCTGCTCACGGCCACCCTGGAGGATGCCCTGGGCGTGGCTGAGCGGACCAACAAGCCGGGCACCACCACCGAGTGGCCGAACTGGTCGCTGGCGCTGCCCGCGGACCTGGAGCAGATCCGGCGGGACCCCCGGCCGGCCCGACTGGCCAGGATACTGTCGAGGCCGTGAGTACCCGAAACCACCCGCGCCAGCACGATAACGGACCCCCGCCGTCGCCCAACCCCTATCCCGCGATCGGCGACTACGCGCTGATCAGCGACTGCCACTCGATGGCGCTGGTCAGCCGGACCGCCTCGATCGACTGGTGCTGTATGCCCCGGGTCGATTCGGGGAGTGTGTTCGGGCGGCTGCTCGACTGGCAGAAGGGCGGTTTCTGCTCGATCCAGCCGGTGGATAACAACGAGGTCAGCCACCGCGAGTACCTGCCCGACACGATGGTGCTGGCGACCACGTTCAACTGCGGCGGCGGCGAGGCGCGCGTGGTCGACAGCTTCTCAATGCGCGTGGGCGGCCGCGAGGCACCCCTCCAGGAGCTGGTCCGGGTCGTGGAGGGCATCCGGGGCAGGGTCGAGTTCGAGCTTCGGGTCGTCATCCGCTTCGACTACGGCGAGCTGCGCCCATGGCTCAAGAAGGTCGGTCCCCGGGTCTTCGCCGCCCTCGGCGGCAACGACGGCCTGCTGATCCGCTGCGACCATGAGCTGGAGGTGGCGGACGGTCACGAGCTAAGCTGCCGCTTCACCGTCCACGCCGACCAGAAGGTCCGGCTCGCCATCTCCTACGAGAAGCCGGAGAACCTCGATCTCGGCAGCCCCCAGCCGCTCGGCGAGGGTGGCATCGACGCCCACCTCGCGGCAACGATCGAGTGGTGGCGGCGATGGCTGGCGCGCACCCACTTCGAGGGCGCCGACCGGGCGGCGGGGCTGCGCTCCGCCATGGTGCTGAAGGCGCTGACCAACGCCCCCACCGGCGCCATGGCGGCCGCGGCCACCACCTCCCTGCCGGAGCGCCTGGGGGGCGATCGCAACTGGGACTACCGCTACAGCTGGATCCGCGATTCGGCATTCAGCGTGCGCACGCTGGCCGACATCGGCGCCGATCGGGAGGCGGACGGCTTTCGCCGCTTCATCCAGCGCAGCGCCGCCGGGAGCGCCCACGACCTCCAGATCATGTACGGCGTCGGCGGCGAGCGCCGTCTGACCGAGGTCGTGCTCGACTCCCTGGAGGGCTACCGCGGTTCGCGCCCGGTGCGCATCGGCAACGGGGCGGCGCGCCAGCTCCAGCTCGACGCCTTCGGCGAGCTGGTGGACCTGAGCTGGCGCTGGCACCGGCGCGGCTCCTCGCCCGACGACGACTACTGGCGCTTCCTGCTGGAGCTGGTGGACGTGGCCTGCGAGCGCTGGCTGGAGCCCGACCGCGGGCTCTGGGAGATCAGGGGTCCGGACCGCCACTTCGTGCACTCCAAGGTGATGTGCTGGCAGGCGGTGGACCGCGGGATTGCGCTGGCCGAGGAGTGCCTACGCCAGGCGCCGCTCCCGAAGTGGAGGAAAACGGCGACGGCAATCCGGGAGTCGATCGAGACCGACGGCTTCGACTCCCGGCGGAACGCCTTCGTGCAGTCGTACGGCGCCGAGGCGCTGGACTCGGCGCTGCTGCTGATCCCGGGCACCGGGTTCTGCGCCTACGACGACCCGCGCATGGTCGGCACCGTCAGAGCGATCCGCGAGGACCTCGAGGAGGAGGGCCTGCTGCTCCGCTACCGCACCGCCCAGGCCGGAGACGGCCTCGGCGATCAGCCCGAGGGCTACTTCATCCCCTGCACCTTCTGGCTGGCCGAGTGCCTGGCCCGGCAGGGCCAGCTGGAGGCGGCCCGGGAGGCCTTCGACCGGGCGGCGTCCACCTCCAACGACCTCGGCCTCTTCTCCGAGGAGATCGAGGCCGGGACCGGGGAGATGCTGGGCAACTTTCCCCAGGCCCTCTCCCACCTCTCCCACCTGGCAGCGGCCGTCGCGCTCGCCGAGACCATCGCCGGCACCTGAAGCCGGCTTGCCCGCACCTGAAGCTGGCTCGCCCGGCCCTTGAGCCGGCTTCGTGTCACAACACCTGGTAGCATTGATGGGCCTTTATATGTATGAGCCGGACGATCGACGGGAGACCTATCGTGAGGAGCGCCGTCCGGGCGAACCGCTGGGCGAGCCGGGGCGCCGGTATACGCACGAGGAGCGCATAGAGCGTCCCGGCCCGCCCCCGGCGCCGGTGCGGGTGGATCCCTACAACTACCGCGCGGTCCAGGTGACGTGGTTCGTGATCACCCTGATCGACGCGATGGTGGCGATCCGCTTTGTGATGAAGCTGCTCGGCGCGTCCACCCAGGCTCCCTTCGTGGGCTTTGTCTACGGCCTCACCTCGCCCCTGGTCTCGCCGTTCCGGGGCATCTTCGCGGACAGCGGCCAGGGCTTCTTCATCTTCGAGCCCGCCTCGCTGGTCGCGATCGCCGTCTACGCCCTTTTGGGCTGGGCGATCGTGGCCGCCATCCGGATCGCAACCGCCCCCCGCCGAACTTAACCGGCGGGGCTGGCAAGGACCGCCGGCCCGGGTATCCTGCGCCGGGTAGATGTCACCCAAGGCACCGTCCCGGCATCGCGAGCTCATCGACCAGATGCGCCGGTTCGCCGCCTCGTTCGATGCGCTGAACAACGCGGCCTCCCCCCACGCCGGGCTCAACCGCACCGACATGCGCGCGCTGGACATCCTGAACCTCCGCCGCCGGCTCACCGCGGGCCAGCTGGCGGCGTCGCTGAGGCTGACCACGGGCGCCATCACCGCGGTCATCGACCGCCTCGAGCGCGCGGGCCACGTCGCCCGCCGCCAGGACGCCGATGACGGCCGCCTGGTGGTCGTGGAGCCGACGCCGGCGGCCCGGCGCCAGGGCTATTTGATCTTCAAGGGGGTCACCGACGACATCGAGGCCATCTTCGACAGCTGCAGCGACGGCGACCGCGAGGTGATCGCCGGCTTCATGGAGCGGGTCACCCGGGCGCTCTCCGACCGGGCCGAGGAGCTCAGCGCCAGGTAGGGGCGATGCCCGGCCCCCGGACGGGAATTTGAGGCGGAGTACGCTTAGCATGGTGATCGATTCGCGCGCTCGCCTGCCCGGCACCCAACTCGACTACCACCGGCTGGAGGCGGCCCAGGCCGCCGGTCTCGGCGACGTCGGGCGGCTGCCCATGACGGTCAAGATCCTGCTGGAGATGCTGCTGCGGGATGCCGCCGGCGGGCGAGGGGATGAGGCCGGGCTGAGCGCGCTGGCGTCGTGGCCGGCCCCCCCGCCGGAGCCCGCCGAGTTGCCGTTCCGGCCCGCCCGGGTGCTGCTCCAGGACTTCACCGGCGTTCCCGCTGTGGTCGACCTGGCCGCCATGCGATCGGCCATGGAGCGGGCCGGCCAGGAGGCCTCGCGGATCGACCCCCAGGTGGCGGTCGACCTGGTGATCGACCACTCGGTCCAGGTCGACGTGTTCGGCAGCGTCGGGGCCTACCACGACAACATCCAGCGCGAATACGAGCGCAACGGCGAGCGCTACGCGCTCCTGCGCTGGGCCCAGCAGGCCTTCCACAACTTCACGGTGGTGCCACCCGGAATGGGCATCTGCCACCAGGTCAACCTCGAGCACCTGAGCCGGGTGGTCCAGGTCCGCGAGGTGGAGGGCGGCCGCCTGGCCATCCCCGACACGCTGGTCGGGACCGACTCCCACACCACCATGGTCAACGGGCTCGGCGTGCTCGGCTGGGGGGTCGGCGGGATCGAGGCCGAGGCCTCGATGCTGGGCCAGCCGATGTACCTGCCCCCGCCGATCGTGCTCGGGGTCCGCTTCGTTAACGCCCTGCCACCGGGGTCGACCGCCACCGACCTGGTGCTCCGGCTGACCGAGATGCTGCGCCGGCACGGCGTGGTCGGCAAGTTCGTGGAGTTCTGCGGCGATGGCCTCTCCAGTCTCACCGTGGCCGACCGGGCCACCCTCTCCAACATGTGCCCTGAGTACGGGGCCACGTCCGCGCTCTTCCCGGTCGACGCCCAGACGCTGACCTATCTACGCATCACCGACCGCAGCCCGGAGCAGGTGGACCTGGTCGAGCGCTACACCCGCGAGCAGGGCCTGTTTCGCACCGACGGGATGACCGACCCCAACTTCTCGGAGCTGCTGGAGCTTGACCTGGCGACCGTGGAACCGAGCGTGGCGGGACCCAAGCGGCCGCAGGACCGGGTGCCGCTGGGCGGCGTGTGGGAGAGCTTCCACTCCGTCTTCCACGCTGACGACAACCCCGACCCGCACGACCTGACCCGTTTCAAGGGCGAGGGCGGTGGCCAGTCCGCCCACCTGCCCCCGACGGGCACCGCGACCGCCGTTGCGGAGCGCACCTCCGCCGAGCTCCGCAACGGGGCGGTGGTGATCGCGGCGATCACCAGCTGCACGAACACGTCCAACCCCTCGGTGATGGTGGCCGCGGGGCTGCTCGCCAAGAAGGCGGTGGAGGCCGGGCTCACCGTCCCCGCGTACGTCAAAACCAGCCTGGCGCCCGGCTCGCGGGTGGTCACCGACTACCTAAGGCAGGCCGGCCTGCTCGAGTACCTGGAGCGCCTGGGCTTCTTCCTGGTCGGCTACGGCTGCACGACGTGCATCGGCAACTCGGGACCGCTGTCCAGCCCGGAGGTGGAGGCCGAGGTGTCTGGCGGCGACCTCAACGTCTGCGCCGTGCTCTCCGGGAACCGCAACTTCGAGGCTCGCATCCACCCGCTGGTCCGAGCCAGCTACCTGGCCTCGCCCCCGCTGGTGGTCGCCTACGCGCTGGCCGGGAGCGTCCGCCGCAACCTCACCGAGGTCCCGCTGGGGCTCGACCAGCGCACCGGCGAGCACGTCTACCTGAGGGACATCTGGCCGGGCCGGGAGGAGATCGACCGGACGGTGGCCGATTGCGTCCGCCAGGAGATGTTCAAGCGCGAGTACGACACGATCTACGACGGCGACGAGTACTGGCAGCGAATGCAGGCGCCCAGTGGCCAGGTCTATGCGTGGGACGAGCACTCGACCTACGTCCAGGAGCCGCCCTACTTTGGGGACCTGCAGGCCGAGCCGCCGCCGCTCGTGGACATCGAGTCCGCCCGGGCGCTGGTCATGGTCGCCGACTCGGTCACGACCGACCACATCTCCCCCGCCGGTTCGATCCCGGCCGCCAGCCCGGCCGGCAGCTACCTGCAGGAGCACGGCGTGGAGCGCGCGGACTTCAACTCCTACGGCGCCCGCCGCGGCAACCACGAGGTGATGATGCGGGGCACCTTTGCCAACATCCGCCTCCGCAACGAGGTGGCGCAGGGCAAGGAGGGCTACTGGAGCCGCCACCTGCCGGACGGCGAGTCGATGACCATCTTCGACGCGGCCGAGCGCTACCGGGCCGAGGGGGTGCCGCTGGTGGTGATCGCAGGAAAGGAGTACGGATCCGGATCGTCCCGGGACTGGGCGGCGAAGGGCCCCTCGCTGCTCGGGGTCCGGGCCGCCATCGCCGAGTCCTACGAACGCATCCATCGCTCCAACCTGGTCGGGATGGGCGTGCTGCCCCTCCAGTTCGCGGCCGGCGAGTCGCGGCAGTCGCTGGGCCTGACCGGCGACGAGGAGTTCACGATCCGGGGGCTGGCGGCCGGCCTCGAGCCCCACCAGGAGGTGGAGGTGGAGGCCCGCACCGGCGACCAGGTCAAGCGCTTCAAGACGGTCGCCCGGCTCGACAACGACACCGAGACCCTGTACATGCGCCACGGCGGGGTTCTCAACCTGGTGCTCCGCCAGCTCATGGCGAGCGGTTAGAGAACGGGGTTCGCCCGCCCGGGCGGTCCGGGCCGTGCCCCTCCCATCTGGTTGTGGGGCAACCCCCCGCGATTGCGTCTTTGCGCTGTCGGGCGTCGCTGACTACACTCGCCCCGGTGTGGCGCCGCCGGTGCCGCTGGGGAGGGTGGTGAACCATGGCAGGTGGAACGGTTTCGGGAGAGGGCACCCACGAGAGCCCCTGGGCTCTGTGTACGCCGAGCGGATCATCCGAGTACCAGATGTACCGGGACGAGGCCGCCCAACCGCCGGTCCTGGTCTGCGTCGTGGGCAAGACCGAGCTGCGCTACCAGCTGCGCTGCCTCGACGACCTGCACGCGATGCTGAAGGAGCACGGCGACTGGATGCCGCTGGGCAGCGCCGACGAGCAGAAGCCGGCCGCGGAGGGCACCGTCGAGGCGTGGGCGCGCTCGGGCGGCAACCCGATCGGGGGCTGGTACGGCCTCAAGAAGGGGCTGCGCGGCCGCTTCGGCATGTACGTTCCGCCGGTGCTGGCCGCCCTCGGCCGCGCCGAGGTGGAGAACAACCCCCGCAACAACCGGATGCGTGCGATCTGACCCGACAGCTGGATTGTGCGCGAAGGGTCGGCGCTTACAGCGTGGGTGGGCTCCGGTCGCCAGCCTCAGAAGTTGATCGGAACCTGCGATAAACGAAGATTCCTTGACAGGGCTCTAGCAGCCGCCAAGCTGCGCGAACCTTCAAGACAGACGGGGATGGACGCCCTTGCCTGTCCTTGCGGAGGAACAGGATCACGAGGCGGCTGACATGCTTGACCCTGATCGAGCGGCGCGGATCAGACCTCAGCATTCGGACGCATGCGGGTGAGACCGCCGGCGATCTGGCGGCCAGGTCCAGGTTCTTCCCTCGCCAGTTGTTGTCCCAGTTGTATTGCGTGAACCGCGCGATCTTGAGCCAGAACGCCCCGCACTCACTGGCCGCCGCCAGTTCCACACCCTGTTTCAAGTGCGGTTCAATCCGTGTCAGCCGGTCGAACCGTTTCCCGCCTCCAGCCAGTCGATGATGCCCGCGACCTTGACCCAGTCCTGGCGGCGGCGCGCCTCGACCAGGTCGCGGAGTGCCATCGGGTCCAGCGCCATCAGCGCCTCGGCGCCGGCCGCCGCCCAGCGGTGGAGGGCGTGGTGGACCAGGTCGTCGACGGGGATGCCGGTCTCCCGGGAGAGGTTCGCGAACGTGGTCATGGGGTCGGCCGCGCGGGAGGCCGCGACCGCCGCCCGGAAACCGGCAAGGGGATCAACGGCGGGCGGCGCCGGGGGCCCGGTGATCAGGTCGCGCAGCTCGTCCAGCTCGCGGATCGGGTCCAGGTCAGAGTCCTTGGCAGCCCAGGCCCGCAGTGCCGGGTCGGACCCGAAGGCCTCGCGCAGAAGCGGGATGGCCGCCGCCGGGCGCGGGATCCGGGCGTAGAAGCAGGCCAGGTTGTAGACGTTGGAGGCAGCGGGGGGCTCGGGCGCTGCCAGCGCCTGATCGATGGCGAACGCCCACAGCTGGGCCGCTTCGGCGGCGGCTTCGTCGCCCCGTTCGAGATCGAGCTGGCTCAGGTGCTCGGCCAGGTGCTGGTGGCCGTTGGCGACCACCACGGTCCAGGTGGCCAGATCCGGGCGACCCGGTCTCGGCTGGAGGAGGACCGCCTCGGGCCCCGCCGCCAGCTCGCCCTCAAGCTCGGCGTAGGTGGCCAGAGCCTCCTCCACGATGGCTGCGGCCGTGCGGTCGCTGTGGGCGGCATAGTGGCGTGCGTTGGCCTTGTCGGTGTCCTCGTGGGGGGGCCCCGGGGTGCCGCTCCGCGAGGCCCGGAGGACGGCGGTGGCGTGGTCGCGCCACGACGCGAGATGGGCGAGGTGGTCCTTGGCCGTCCAGGTCCCCGCCGCGGCCGGTGGCCGGTCGTCGCAGGCCGCGGCCAGCGCGGCCTCCCGGTCGCGGGAGGCGGCGACGGCCTGGAGCACGCGCTCGCGGAGCGGCGGGGTGGGCACCCGCCAACAATAGTCCGGGCGCGAGATCAGGCGGGGGTGGTGCCGGGCTCCTCGTAGCCGACGGCAGGAGTGGCCAGCCAGGACCGCGCGCCAAGGTGCCGGGCAGGCTCCGCTGCCGCCTCCCGGCGCTCGGCCCGGTGCGCGCGCAGGCAGGCTATCCAGACCGCGAGCAGGGCCAGCGGTCCGCC
>JBBSHA010000083.1:0-8328 GCA_038253595.1 Candidatus Dormibacterales bacterium | reverse complement strand
GAGCAGGTCGGCGGGCTCGGGGACCTCGTGCTCGAACACCAGGTTGACGCCCGCCTCCCTGGCCTGCTCCTGGAGCACCGCGAGCAGGGTCCGCCGCTCGATCGCGGAGAAGCCGACCCCACCGCAGCGCAGGACCCGGCCGCCGTGGATCACCGTGAACGGGTCCCAGCGCTTGCTGTGGGCCAGGATCTCGGGGTACGTGTGCTGGTCCTGCGCGGTCAGGAAACCCATTGTCGAATCAGAGAAGGCCACCCCGAAGCCGAACGTGTCCTCGGGCCGGTTGCGCTCGTACACCGTCACGTCGTGGGTGGGGTCCGCCCGCTTGGCCAGCACCGAGAAATAGAGGCCGCCCGGACCCCCGCCGACGCAGGCGATCCTCATGGGCCGGGGTCCGCGCCGGCCGCGGCCAGATCGCGGAGGGCTCGCTTGTCCACCTTGCCGATCGGTGTGAACGGCATGCCGGCCAGCAGTTCCAGGCGTTCGGGCAGCTTGAACCGGGCCACGCCCGCGCTCTCCATCAGGGCCCGCAGGCCTTCCAGCGTCACCACCTGTCCGGGGCGGACGACCACGAAGAGGCAGACGCGCTCCCCCAGATCGGGGTCGGGAACTGCCACCACCGCCGCCAGCGCCACCGCCGGGTCCAGGTAGGCGAGGTTCTCGACCTCCTCGGCCGAGATTTTCTCGCCGCCGCGGTTGATGACGTCCTTGATCCGCCCCTCCACGACCAGATGACCGCTGGGCAGGCGGCGGACGATGTCCCCGCTCCGATACCAGCCGTCGGGAGTGAATGAACGCGAGTTGTGCTCGCCGGCGTCGAAGTAGCCGCGAAGTGTGTACGGGCCCTGGGTGATCAGCTCGCCCGGCTCTCCGGGCGCCACGTCGCGGCCCGCCTCATCCACCACTCGCACCTCGTCGTCGGGCGACATCGGCCGTCCCTGCGTCTCGCAGACCAGCTCTGGAGGATCGTCCAGACGAGTGTAGTTGAGAAGCCCCTCGGCCATCCCGAACACCTGCTGTAGGGCCCCCGGGAAGCTCGCCGCCACCCGGTGAGCGACCTCGTCCGGCAGCCGGGCGCCGCCGACCTGGAGCACTCGCAGGGAGGGCATGGTGGCCGCGCTCGCCCCCGCCGCCAGCCAGCGCTGGACGATCGCGGGCACCACCGAGGTGTGGCTGACGGCCTCGCCGGTGACGAGGGGGAAGGCGACATCGGGGTCGGGGCTGGGGGCGAGCACGACCCGGCCGCCCAGCAAAAGCGTGCCCAGGATGCCCGGGCAGCCGAGCGGGAAGTTGTGCCCACCCGGCAGCGCGGCCAGGTAGACGGTGGTCTCGTCCACTCCACACACCGCCGCCGCCCGGCGGGCGTTGTAGGCATAGTCGTCGTGGGTGCGGGGGATCAGCTTGGGCAGCCCGGTCGTACCCCCCGAGAGCAGGAAGAGGGCCACATCGCGCGGGTGCGGCGGCTCCCGGTCGAACCTGAGGCGCCGGGAGGCGGCAGTCTCCCGGGCGCCGGGGCCGGCCTCGGCGCCGCAGAGCGCGGACAGGCTCAACTGTCCGGGCAGCGGGTCCTCCAGCGCCAGCACCAGCTCCAGCCGGCTGCCGGAGGCAGCCCGGACCGCCTCGGCCAGCGGCCGGTGGTCGAAGTCGCGGTACACCCCCGGCGCCGCGTACGCGACCGCCGCGGCGTGGCGGGCGAAGTGGGTCACCTCGGTCTCGCGATGGGCCGGCAGAACCATGACCGGGGCGGCCCCGAGGCGCAGACAGCCGATCAGCAGGCAGATGAACTCCCAGCGGTTGGGAAGCTGGACGAGCAGGGTGGCGCCGGCCCGCAGGCCGGCCTCGGCCAGGCGTTCCGCGACCAGGTCGGCGCGGTCCGCCAGCTCCCGGTGGCTGAGCCGGGTGGCGCCGTCGACCACGGCCTCGCGGTCCCCGTAAGCGTCGGCGGCGTCCCGGAGCAGGGAGCCGAGGGAGCGGCCCTGCCAGTAGCCCCTGGCCACGTAGCGGGCGCTCAGCTGGTCGGGCCACGGGGTGCAGCCCGGTCGCGGATGGAAGTCGGCGCTCAACGGCCGATCAGAGCCCGTACCGCGCCGCGCCTCCTCACGGCGCCGCGGTCCGAGGACCAGGGCGCGTACGGCGCTGCCACCAGGGCGGCCAGGGCCAGCAGCACGTCGTCGTAGTTGACACGCCACCCCGAGAAGTCCGCCCAGGCCGCCTCGCGATCAGCCTTGACCGGTAGGCCGCCGCCCTGGAGCTGGTCCACCGCGTCATCGAACTCGCGGCGCGCTATCGAGATCGGGTCGCCGCGCCGGGGCTCCGCAGTGTAGGCCAGGTTGAACGAACCGGCGATCTGGCGCAGGCAGAGATAGCCGGCGCGCAGGCAGAGATCGGCGTGGCTGTCGTGGTCGATGTCGACCACGGACGCGTAGAGGGCGGCGCCGTCGAGCACGGCCCCAGCCGCCGTGATCCACGAGCGGTGTGGCTGGGGGGAGCGGAAGAAGTTGAGGGCCGGCAGCGAGGAATGGGTCTCCTCGAGATCCACGAACCACACCTCCCACTGCTCCCACACCTCCTCCGAGAGGTGGTCGATCCGGCCCAGGCGCGCGAAGCGGAGCAGCATCTCCACCCCGCTGGGAGGCGACCCGGCCCGCACCTCGAGCATCGTGACCTGGGCCTCCCGGCGCTGGAACGCGGTGTAGAGCGTGGGCAGGTACGTGATCAGCAGGGCCAGTTCGATCAGGCCCAGGAAGGCCTCGGACACGACGGCCAGCGTGGTCCCCACGTCGCGCGGCGGCGCGAAGCCGAGCGTGACCACGGCCGAGCCGCTGAGCTGGAAGGCCTCGAAGAAAGGGTGACCGAGCGCAACGAAGATGGCCGTGTAACCGACCAGGATGATCAGCACCCAGACTGCCAGCAACGCCAGCAGGCTGGTCGGTCCGTAGGCGGCGAAGAGGGCGTCGCGCCGCTCGTACGTGGCGCCCCGGCCGATGCGGACCTCGAAGGCCGACCGCACGCTCAGGAACACCCAGCGCGCGATCTTGCTGGGCACCGCCCGGGGCAGGATTACCGTCTTGATCGACGATCCCAGCGCGGCGCCAACCAGCAGCGCGCCCAACCCGAACAGGAGCACGTCGAGCAGGGGCCTCAGGAGTTGCACTGGGGGCTGAAGGTAGCACCGTCTTTACAGGCACTGTTGGTCCGCGCCGGACGCCCCCCCAGACTGCGTGCCGGAGGTGACCGGATGGCCATTGAGACCGCCCGCTTCGCGGGCTTCGACCCTGCGGCAATCGAGTACCTGTCCCGGCTGGCGGCCAACAACCGCCGGCCCTGGTTCGCCGCCCGCAGGGGCGGAGTGCGAGGGCCTGGTCCTGGAGCCGGCACGGGCCCTGGCGGCGGACCTCGGCCGGCGGCTCCAACGCCTCTGCCCGCGCCTTCACGTCGAGCCGAGGGTCGGCGGCTCCATCCTGCGCCTGGCGCGGGACGCCCGCTTCGCCGGGGTCAGGCCGTTCCGCAGCCACCTCGAATTGTGGTTCTGGGAGGGCGAGGGACCCAGCCGCGACTGCCCCGGCTTCTTCGTGCGTCTGGAACCCGGCTCACTCACGATCGGGGCCGGCATCCGGACCTTTCCGGCCGGCGCCCGCGGGTGCTTCCGGAAGGCGGTCGACGACCCGGTGTCAGGAGTCCGCCTCGCCGGCCTCCTGCGCCGCCTTCAGGGCGCCGGCTGGCAGGTCGGCGGGCGGACGCTGCGCCGGACGCCTGCCGGCTACACCATCGATCACGAGCGGGCCGGCCTGCTGGCCCACACCGGGCTCTGGGTGCAGATGTCGGGGGAGCTGCCCGAGGTGGTCTTCGACGCGGGTCTGGCCGAGATGGCGGCCGAGCGGTTGCGCCGCCTGCGCCCGCTGCATGAATGGCTGGCCGGCCTGGGTCGGGGAATATGAGGCGGCCCCGTCTGGCGTCAGCCGCTGCGCAGGAGCAGGGTGGCCGCGTGCAGCAGCCAGTCGGGGGCGGTGGCGAGCGCGTGCTCCCCGATGGTTTCGGTGGCCGAACGGGTGAGCAGCTCGCAGCCACCGCAGAAGTCGACCTCACCTCCGGTGTGGGCGTCGTAGACGACGCTGTAAGCGTGGTGGCGGCGCAGTGGCCGCTCCATGGTGCAGTCGTAGCAGCCGATCGGGTACTCAACTGTCACCACCCACACTGGATGGCCGGCGCGGACCGCGCTGTTGCTGGCCGCGCGCCCGGCGGCGAAGCTTACCGGACTCTGAAAGGCGCTGAAGGTGGGGGCGCCCGCCGGGGCGCTGGCCAGCGATTCAAAGCCGTCCCGGCCGCCGCCGCCGGAGATGACTTCCACCGGGCTGCTCGCCTGCCCGCGCAGCTGGGTCCCCAGCGCCACGACCAGGGCCAGGTCGAGCACGATCAGAACCGCGCTCAGAACGGCGAGCGGGACCCTCGGCATTCTCCAAGTCTGGGAGTAACTTGGAGGCATGGGCAAGTTACGGGATTACCGGGCCAAGCGCGCCTTCACGAAGACCTCCGAGCCGAGCGGCTCAGCGCCGGCCGGCCGCCCATCCCCCTCCTCGCCCCCCCGGTTCGTCGTCCAGGAGCATCACGCCACCCGGCTGCACTGGGACTTCCGGCTGGAGAGGGACGGGGTCCTGGTCTCCTGGGCGGTGCCCAAGGGCATTCCGCCGGACCCCAAGCGCAACCACCTCGCCGTCCACGTCGAGGACCATCCCCTCGACTACATCGGGTTCGAGGGCCAGATCCCGAAGGGCAACTACGGCGGCGGCGCCGTGATGGTTTGGGACCAGGGCACCTACGAGGTTCACAAGTGGGAGATGGATGCCCGGCGGCCGGAGGTCATGGTCACCCTCCACGGGCGTCGCCTGGAGGGGCGCTACGTCCTCTTCCAGACCCGCGGCAAAGACTGGATGATCCACCGCATGGACCCCCCGCAGGATGCCCAGCGGGTGAGCATGCCCGACCGGTTGGAACCGATGACGGCCCGCCTCGGCGATGGCCTGCCCAGCCCGGATCGGAGTTGGGCCTTCGAGTTCAAGTGGGACGGCATCCGGGCTGTCGTCTTCAGCGAGGGGGGGTCGATCCGGATCGTCACCCGCAACCAGGAGGACGTCACCCGTCGCTACCCTGAGCTGAGGGCCATTTCGGAAGCCCTGGGCTCCTATGCCGCCGTGCTGGATGGCGAGATCGTGGCGCTCGGTCCGGGCGGAACCCCGAGCTTCGAACAGCTGCAGCAACGGATGGGGCTCACGTCGGAGACGGAGATTCGGCGCCAGCGCAGCCAGGTCCCGGTGGTCTACATGGCGTTCGACGTCGTGTACCTGGACGGCCGCGACCTTCGCAGCCGGCCGTACCTGGAGCGCCGGGAGCATCTGCTCCGCCTGGCCCTGGCCGGGCCCCACTGGCAGACGCCGGAGCACCGGGTCGGCGACGGCGCCGCGATGCTGGAGGGCAGCAGCCGGGCGGGCCTGGAGGGGATCATGGCCAAGCGTGTGGATAGCCTCTACGAGTCGGGGCGCCGCAGCGGCGCCTGGCTGAAGATCAAGAACCACCTCCGCCAGGAACTTGTGATCGGCGGCTGGTTGGACGGTGAGGGCCGGCGGCGCGGGCAGCCGGGCGCCCTGCTGGTGGGCTACTGGGAGGGCGACGAGTTCGTCTACGCGGGCAAGGTCGGCACCGGTTTCACCAACGACATGCTGGACAGGCTGGCCGCCATGCTGGCCCCCCTGACCCGCGCCGGCTCGCCGTTCGACCGCGGCCGGCCGTCTCGCGCCGCCCATTTCACGGAACCCAGCCTGGTTGCCGAGTTCCAGTTCGCGGAGTGGACGCGGGCTGGGCACCTGCGGGCCCCGTCCTTCAAGGGCCTGCGCGCGGACAAGCCGGCCCGCGACGTTGTTCGCGAGCGGGCGCAGCCATGAGTCCCGCCGAGCGGCCGGTGGAGGTCCGGATCGGACCGAGGACGCTGAAGCTGAGCAACCTGGACAAGATCTACTGGCCGGAGGCGGGCTTCACCAAGGGCCAGATGATCGACTACTACACGCGGATCGCCCCCGCCCTGCTGCCGCACCTGAAGGACCGGCCGCTGACCCTGAAGCGCTACCCGGATGGGATCGACGGAATGATGTTCTACGAGAAGAACTGCCCCAAGCACCGGCCACCCTGGATCAAGACGGCCAAGGTCTGGAGCGAGGGCAACGGCCGCGACATGTTTTACTGCCTGGCCCAGGACCTGCCGACGCTTGTCTGGATCTCCCAGCTGGGGAGCATCGAGCTCCACACCTCGCTGTCGCGCTGGCGCCGGCTGCCGCAGCCTAGCGCGCTGGTCTTCGATCTGGACCCCGGGCCGCCGGCCACGATCGTCGAGTGCTGCCAGGTCGCGCTCTGGCTGCGGGACTGGTTCGGGGCCCACGGCATGCAGGTCTTCTGCAAGACCTCGGGGTCCAAGGGGCTGCAGATGTACGCGCCGCTCAATTCGGCGGTCGACTACCAGAGGACCAAGCTGATCTCCAAGGGGCTGGCTCAGAAGCTGGAGCGCGAGCACCCCGAGCACGTGGTCCACATGCAGCGCAAGACGCTGCGCGAGGGCAAGGTACTGATCGACTGGAGCCAGAACGACCAGTACAAGACAACCGTCAACGTCTACTCATTGAGGGCGCGGGCCCACCCGACAGTGTCGACCCCGGTCAGCTGGGAGGAGGTGGAGCATTGCCTTAAGGCAGGTGATCCGAGCCTCCTGGTGTTCGACTCGGAGCGGGTGCTGGACCGGGTGGAGCGGCTGGGCGACCTCTTCCTACCGGTGCTGATGCTGAAGCAGAAGCTGCCCAAGGAGGTGACGTAGGCAGGGCGCCCCGGCCCGCACTCACGCCTGCGCCGACGCAGAATCTGGATGTGAGTCGCCCTCGCGTCGTCATCGTCGGTGCCGGCTTCGGCGGCCTCACCCTCGCCCGGGCTCTGCGCCGGACCCCGGTCGACGTGACGCTGGTCGACCGCAACAACTACCATCTCTTCACCCCGCTCCTCTACCAGGTGGCCTCGGCGCTGCTCGACCCCTCCGAGATCGCGCGCCCGGTGCGGGCCCTGATCCGCCCCCTGCGCAACTGTGAGTTCCGGCTCGGTGAAGTGCGGGCGATCGACCTCGACGGCCGCCGCGTGCACACGACCGGCGGTGACCTCGACTACGAATTCCTGGTGCTGGCCGCGGGCAGCGTCAACAACCACTTTGGCAACCGGTCGCTGGAGGAACGCAGCCTCGGGTTGAAGCAGCTTCCAGAGGCACTGGCGCTGCGCAACGCCGTGATCGAGCGCTTCGAGCGCGCCCGCTGGCTCGGCGACCCTGGGCAGCGCCAGCGCGAGCTGACATTCGCCGTGATCGGGGGCGGTCCGACCGGGGTCGAGTTCGCGGGAGCCCTGTCCGAGCTTATCCACCTGGTCCTGCGCAAGGACTACCCGGGCCTGGAAGCAGGCGAGACCGCGGTCGTCCTGCTCGAGGGCTCCGACCGGCTCCTGGCCGCGTTCGACCCCAGCCTCGGCCGGGCAGCCGAGCGCTCACTGCGGGGCAAGGGCGTGGACGTCCGCCTCAACGCCCTGGTCAAGGAGGTCCGAGACGGCGAGATCGAGCTGGCCGATGGCCGCGTCGTGGCCACGGCATCGGTGGTCTGGACGGCGGGCGTTCGAGCCTCAGACCTGGCTGCCGGCCTGGGGCCGACGCTCGCCCCGCAGGGCCGGCTGCCGGTCCAGCCCACGCTCCAGGTGGTTGGCCGGCGCGAGGTGTTCGCAATTGGCGACATGGCCGCGCTCGACGGACTTCCGATGCTGATTCCGGTCGCCATGCAGCAGGCCAAGCACGTGGCCAAGAACCTCCAGCTGCTGCTCACCGAGGGCCGCCGGCCAAGGCCCTTCCACTACGAGGACCCGGGCATGATGGCGACCATCGGTCGCAACTCAGGGGTGGCCGAGATCGGCCGGATCCGGGTCAGCGGGTTCATCGGCTGGCTGCTCTGGCTCTTCGTCCACCTGGTCAACATCGTCAGCTTCCGAGCCCGGCTCATCGTGCTGCTCAACTGGGCCTGGGAGTATTTCTTCTACGACCGCCCGGTCCGGATCCTGGTTCGGGCCGGGGCAGAGTCGCCCGGGCCAGGCGGCCCGGAACCGCCCGGGGCAGGCGGGACCAGCGACGAAGAGTCGCCGCGGCCCGGCCCCGCGAGCAATTCCCGGCCCCGCTCGCAAGCCCGCTGAGGATGCCGGCGACCAGCCCCGGCGGGGCCTCGCCGTCCCGATCTATGCTGGCGTCGTGAGCACCGAGCCGGTGGCCCG
>JBBSHA010000082.1:0-8345 GCA_038253595.1 Candidatus Dormibacterales bacterium | reverse complement strand
TCGACCAGGCCGGCCCGCTCCAGCGCCCAGACCGCCCGCAGCACAGCCGAGAAGCTGGCACCGTCGACGCTGGGGCGGACGCCGGCCAGCAGCTCGTCCAGCGACCAGACGTGGCGCTGGCCGCCCTCCACGAGGCGGCGCACCGCATCGCTGACCGGGCTGGGACGGGGCACGCCGCCACGCTAGCAGACCGGACAGGCAGGGCCAAGCCGATTGCGCATGTGACTTGCGCAAGCGATATGCTGCACCGGATGGCGCTGCCCACCGCCCTGCCCCGGCTGCTGGCGACGGTCCTCGCCGCGCTGGCGGTCGCCGGCTGCGCCGGCCCCGCCGCCGGCCCGGCGGGACGGCTCCCGGTGGTCAGCACCGTGACCCAGGTCAGCGCGCTGGTGCGGGCGGTCGGCGGTGGCCGGATCGCCCTGACGGCGCTCCTCGACTCCCGGGACGACCCTCACCAGTACGAACTCCGGCCCCAGCAGGTGACCAGCCTGGGCCGGGCCCGCCTGGTGTTCGAGAGCGGGGCCGGCCTCGACCGCTGGATGGACCGCGGCCTCGCCGCCGCCGGGGTCAGGTCCGGCGTCGTCGACCTCTCCAGGGCGGTCGGCCTGCGCACGCGCGCCGAGGCCGGCACCGACCCCCACTGGTGGTACGACACCGACAACGCCAAGCTGGCGACCGACGCCATCGCCGCCACGCTGGGGCGGGCCGACCCGGCAGGCCGGGACGCCTACCTGGCCGCCGCCGGGTCCGAGAAGCAGAGGCTCGACGACACCGACAGCCGGATCCGGGCGGCCGTCGGGGGGCTGCCGGCGGCCCGCCGCCTGTTCGTCGCCAACCACGACGCCTTCAACTACCTGCTGGCCCGCTACGAGATCACGCTGATCGGCGATGTGGTCCCGGCCACCGATTCGATCGCCGCCATCCGGCCGGCCGAGATCGCCCGTCTGGTCGCCGCGATCCGTGCCCGCCACGTCTGCGTCGTGTTCACCGAGACCACAATCGATCCCAAGCTGGTCCGCCAGATCTCCTCCGAGTCGGGGGCCACGGTATCGGGCGGCAGCCTCTTCGGCGATGCCATCGGCGACCCGGGGAGCCCAGGGGCGACGCTCGAAGCCGCCATCCTCCACGACGGCACGACCATGGCCCGCGGATTCGCATCGTGCTGACGGCGGGCGTCCGGCTGGAGGCGGTGACGGTGCGCTACGGCGAGCGGGTCGCCCTCGCCGCCGCGAGTGCGGAGGCGGAGCCCGGCTCTCTGGTCTGCCTGGTCGGCCTCAACGGGGCCGGCAAGAGCAGCCTGCTGAAGGCCGTGGTCGGCACCGTCGCCAGCACCGGCGGCATCTGGGTGAACGGGGTCTCCGGCAGGGAGCGGCGGCTGCGGCTGGCCTACGTGCCCCAGCGGGAGGCGGTCAACTGGGGGTTTCCGATCTCGGTGCTGGAGGTGGTTCTGCTCGGGCGCATGAGCACCCTGCGCCGGATCGGTCCCGACCCGGCGGCCGACCGCGAGGCGGCCCTGGCCGCTCTCACCGAGGTGGGCATGGCCGAGTTCCGGCGGCGACCGATCGGCGAGCTGAGCGGCGGCCAGCAGCAGCGCGTGGTGCTGGCCCGAGCGCTCTTTGCCGGGGCCCGGGTCATGCTGCTCCACGAGCCGCTGTCGGGCGTGGACCCGGCCACCCGGGCGCTGGTCCTGCGCGTCCTCCGCGAGCTCTGCGACCGCGGCGGCACCGTCCTCATGGCGACCCACGACGTGGTCGAAGCGGCGAGCGTGGCCGACCGCGTCTGGGGCCTCGACCGGGCCCTGGTCGCCGACGTCGAGGGGCCCCGGCTGCTCGACGAGGAGGTGCTGCGCTCGATCTACGGGGAGAGCCTGCTGGTGCTGGCCGGCGACCGGGTCGCGCTCGGCGACCAGGCCCGATGAGCCTGGACTGGCTGACCGACCCTTTCAGCCTCGAGGTCCAGCGCCGGGCCCTGCTCGAGGTCCTGCTCGCGGGCGCGGTGGGCGGCCTGCTCGGCTGCCACGTGATCTTCCGCCGGCTCGGCTTCATGACCGACGCCCTCTCCCACGCCGTGCTGCCCGGGGTGGTGGTCGCCTTCCTGCTGGCGGGGGCGGCGGCCGTCCTCTACGGGGCGCTGGTCGCGGGGGCGGCGGCGGCGGTCCTGATCGCGCTCATCACGCGCGAGCGTCGCGTCCAGGAGGACGCCGCCATCGGCATCGTGCTGACCGGCGCCTTCGCGCTCGGCATCGTCCTGATCTCGACCGTCCGCAGCTACGCCGCGGTGCTGGAGGACTTCCTGTTCGGCAACGTCCTCCTGGTCAGCGTCGAGGACGTCTGGCTCACCGCCGGCCTGTCGGCGGTCGTGCTGGGCGCGCTGCTGGTCTTCCACCGCCGCTTCGTGCTCCGCGCTTTCGATCCCCAACTGGCGGAGGCGATGGGGCTCAGCGGGCTGTTCCTGGACCTGGTCCTGCTCCTGCTCCTGGCGGCCACGGTGGTGGTGTCGCTGCGTGCGATCGGCAACATCCTGGTGGTCGCCTTCCTGATCACCCCGGCGGCGACCGCCCGCCTGCTCAGCGACCGGGTCCCGCGCATGCTCGGGCTGAGTGCCCTGATCGGCGCCGGCAGCGGCTTCGGCGGTCTCCTGCTCGCCTATCACCTGAACCTGGCCGGCGGGAGCCTGATCGTCTGCCTGACCACCGTGGTCTTCCTGGCCGTGCTGGTCCTCGAACCCCGGCGGGGGGCGATCGCCGCCGCCCTGCATCGGGGTCGCGGAGAACCGCTGGGAGCGGCCGTCCCGCCCGCCCACCACGGGCACTGACAGCGCCTGAGCGCGCCTAGAAGCGATCGTGGCCCAGGTGCGCCACCCGCACGTCAGGACGCCCCCGCCACCATCGCATTGAGGTGCGATTCCCGGGCCCGGGGCGGGACCGAGCAGCCGGGCGCCAGCAGCAGGTTCCGGCCGCCGGTCGCGGCGACGGCCGCCCGCGCCTGCGCCGCGATCTCTGATTCCGGGCCATTGAGCAGGGCCCCGCGCTGGGCGAGGCCGCCCATCACGGCGCGACCGGTCAGCTCCCGGCCCTCGGCCAGCGAGGGGTTGCCCTGGTTGTGGATCGACCAGCTCACGGCCTGCACCGGCAGCTGGCCGCCGACGCCCAGATTGATGTGCGACCCGCAGAGGTGGAGCACGTTGAACCAGGCCGCCTGCGGCAGCGACTCCAGCAGGCGCCGGTCCATCGGCAGCAGCAACCGCTCGTAATCGGCGATGGGCATCGTGTCGCGGGTCGCGAAACCCGAGACCGCGTAGAAGATGCCCGCGGCGCCCGCCTCGACCGACCGCCTCGCAAAGCCCGCCAGCACCTCCGCGATGCGCTCCAGCGCAGGCAGCACGACCTCGGGGTGGGCGCGCAGCTCACGCCCCACCCGGCGCTTGTCGCGGCCGACCAGGTAGTCGGCCACCGAGACCGGGGAGAACACCGTCTGCAGCACGGGCACCCGCTCGCCGAGCTCGCGGACCACCAGCCCCAGGGATCGGACCTGCTCCTCGAGCACGCCCTCGGCGACCAGCCCCAGGCCCGGCCAGGCCGCCAGGTCGGGCACCGCGACCTCGAGCAGGACGGGACCCTTGAGCCGGTGGTTGGAGGGCCGGTAGCGGTTCCCGAAAGCCTCGGCGAAGACGGTGGCACGGGGCTGGAACTTGACGAAGTCGAAGCCGGCCCGGCGGGCCCGTTCCACGGTCACCCGGGCCAGGTCCTCCGGCGACCACTCCTCGCGGTAGGAGTGGCCCCAGGCGCCCACCGGAACCCGGTCCACCCGATCCCCCGCCAGCGCCGCCTCCACCCGGGCCCGGGCGTCCATACCCCTAATTAAAGACCCCTCGCCCGGAGCTCGGGCCGGGCTCGGCCCGGACGGCCCCCGCCGCCTTCAGGGCGCGGCGGTCGCGGTCCGAGCGAGAACGTATGATCGAGAGCGGGATGGACCTCGACACCGAGGCGGCGCGACTGCGGGCGGAAGCCGAGGCCAGGCCGCTGCGGCTGCCGGTCAACCGGCGCGTCGACGAGCGCCATCACACCCTGGCCGACGATGGGCTCGGAGTCTGGTACACCGTCCAGATCAGCCCCCACAGCCGCATCCAGGAGGCCGTCTTCGAGCGGGGCGAGCGGGCGCCGGACGACGCCGAATGCCAGGCCTGGCTGCGCCGCCTGATGCCGGGCCTGGAGCCGGTGGAGGCGCCCGGCCTGCCCGGCGCCCACGCCCGCCGCTTCGAGGTCTTCGAGCGCAGCCCCGAGGGCGAGGCTCCGCTGGCTTGAGCCTGCCCGCAGGCGTCCTCAGCGACCTGCGCCGGATCGTGGGAGAGCGCCACGTGGTCGCCGACCACGACGACCTGGTGATCTTCGAGCGCGACGCCTCGATCGCCGGCGCCCTGCCCGACGCCATCGTGCTGCCGGCCGACCGGGCCCAGGTCGTGGAGGTGGTCAGGCTGGCGGCCCGGCACCGGATCCCGGTGGTTCCGCGGGGGGCCGGCACCGGACTCTCGGGGGGTGCGGTCACGCTCCACGGCGGCATCGCCCTCCAGGTCAGCCGGATGCGCCGGATCCTCGAAATCGACACCGCCGGCCGCACGGCCATGGTCGAGCCGGGCGTGGTCAACCAGGACCTCCAGCAGGCGGCGGCCCGGCACGGCCTCTTCTACGCCCCCGATCCCTCCTCCCAGAAGGCGTGCACGATCGGCGGCAACGCGGCGGAGAACTCGGGCGGCCCCCACTGCCTCTACTACGGAGTCACCACCAACCACGTGCTCGGGATGGAGGTCGTCTTCGCCGACGGCCGGGTGGCCTGGCTGGGCGGCGACTCGCCGGACCGGGTCGGACTCGACCTGCTCGGACTGATGGTCGGTTCGGAGGGCACGCTCTGCACGATCACCCGGATCATGGTCCGGCTGCTGCCCGCTCCCGAGTCGGTGCGGACTCTGATGGCGGCCTTCCCCACCATCGAGACCGCCAGCCACGCCGTCTCGGCAGTCATCGGCCACGGCATCGTGCCGGCGGCGCTGGAGATGATGGACCAGGTCACGATCGGCGCCGTCGAGGCCCATTACCGGGCCGGCTACCCCACCGACGCCGGCGCGGTCCTGCTGGTCGAGGTCGACGGCCTCGAGGAGAGCGTGCGCGAGCTGTCCGACCAGGTCGGGCAGATCCTGACCCAGAACGAGGCCACCGGCCTCCGGGTGGCCGAGGACCCGGCCGAGCGGGAGTTGCTCTGGGCCGGTCGCAAGGGGGCGATCGGGGCGCTCGGCCGGATCAAGCCCAACTACTACCTGCACGACGGGGTGGTCCCCCGCACCCGGCTGCCCGAGGTCCTGCGCCGGGTCACCGAGATCGGCGAGCACTACCACCTGCCCGTGGCCAACGTGTTCCACGCGGGCGACGGCAACCTCCATCCCAACATCCTCTTCGACCTCCGCGAGAAAAACGTGATGGAGACCGTCGAGAAGGCCGGCGAGGAGATGCTGTTCGCGGTGGTCGAGATGGGGGGCACGCTCTCCGGCGAGCACGGTATCGGGATCGAGAAGAACGCCTTCCTGCCCTGGATCTATGGGCCCCACGACATCGAGGCCATGCTCCGGGTGAAGTCGGTGCTCGATCCCGAGGGCCGGCTCAACCCGGGCAAGATCTTCCCCGACCCCGAGCGGGAGCCCAGGCTGGTCGCCCGCGCCGGCTTCGCCGCCGAAGCCCGGTGGTGGTAGACGGCGTCCGGCCCGGCCGGGTGGAGCGGCCGGACACGCCGGAGCGGCTGGCGGAGGCCCTCCAGCAGGCCGCCGCCCAGGGCGACGCCGTGGTCCCGGTCGGCGGCGGCCGCGCGCTGGGCCTGGGCGATCCGCCGGAGCGGGTGGACCTGGCCCTGGAGACCACCGGTCTCGACCGCATCATCGACCTCAGCCAGCACGACCTCACGATCAGCGTGGAGGCGGGGGCCACGCTGGAAAAGGTCAACGGCGCCCTCGCCGAGGTCGGCCAGTTCCTCCCCATCGACCCCTTCAACAGTCCCGGCCACACCATCGGCGGCATCCTGGCCGCCGCCCTGTCGGGGCCGCTCCGCCTCCGCTACGGCTCGCCGCGCGACTTTGTGATCGGGCTTCGGGTCGCCCTCCCCGACGGCCACCTGGCTAGCAGCGGGGGCCGGGTGGTCAAGAACGTCAGCGGCTACGACATGGGCAAGCTCCACCAGGGCGCCCTGGGCTCGCTGGGCGTGATCGTGGCCGCGTCCTTCAAGACCTATCCCCAGCCGCTGGCGGACGCCACCGTCGAGGCCACGCCGGCGGATCCCTGGGCGGAGGCCGCCCGGGCCCTGGCCCTGAAGCAGGCCCCGGTGGCGCTGGAGCTGACGGCGGAGGGCCGGCTGCTGGCGCGCTTCAGCGGCACCGCCGAGGGCGTGGCCCGGATGACGGCCGACCTCGGCTGGCAGCCGGCCCCGGCCCGGGTCTGGGAGGAGCACTCGCGGCGCGGCGGCGAGCACTGGGCGCGCCTGTCGGTGGGCCCCCGCCGGCTCCCCGAGCTGGTCCGGCAGCTGCCACCCGGTTCCAGGTGGTGGGCCTCACCCGGGATCGGCACCCTGCACTGGGCGGGCCCGTTCGAAGCCGGGCACCTGCTCCGGGTCCGGGGCGACGCGGAGCGGCTTGGCGGCTCGCTGGTCCTGATGGCGGCTCCGGCCGAGCTGAAGCGCCAGGTCGGGGCGTGGGGCGCGGCGCCCGCTACCCTGGACGTGATGCGACGTCTCAAGCAGGCCTTCGATCCCGGGCGCTCGCTCTCGCCGGGCCGGTATCCGGTCTGACGGCCCTCGACATCCGCAACCCGGGCACGTTCCAGGGTCCGGACGCGCCCAGCGACGACGACCTCTCCACCTGCGTCCACTGCGGCCTCTGCCTCAACTACTGCCCGACCTACCGGGTGACCGGGCTGGAGACCGAGTCCCCGCGTGGCCGGCTCTACCTGATGACGCAGTGGAAGCGGGGCCAGCTCCCCTTCACCGAGGAGCTGGCCGGGCATATCGACCTCTGCCTCGGCTGCCGCACCTGTGAGGCGGTGTGCCCGTCCGGGGTGCCCTACGGCCGCATCATCGAGCATGGGCGGGCCGAGGTGGAGCGGCTGCGCCGGCCCAACCCCCGGAGCCTGCTGGTCAAGGCGGCCATGGAGCAGGTGCTGGCCCACCCCGTCCGGCTCCGGGTGGCGGGGGCTGTGACCAGGGTCGCCCAGCGGCTGGGGCTGACCGGGATCGTGCCCCAGGGCCGGGCGCTGCCCAGGCTCGCGGGCTCGTGGCGGCCTCCGGCCGGCGATGTTGCGCCCGCCATCGGCGAACGGCGTTTTCGGGTGGCCTTCCTCACCGGCTGCGTGATGCCCATCTTCTATCCCCGCTCTCACGCGGCGTCGGTCCGTCTGCTCCAGCTGGCGGGCTGCGAGGTCTGGTTCGCGCCCGGCCAGCGCTGCTGCGGCGCCCTCCTGGCCCACAACGGTGACCTCCAGGGGGCCCGGGCCCTGCGCGATCACAACCAGCGGGTCTTCGGGATGGAGGACTTCGACGCCATGGTGGTCAACTCCGCCGGCTGCGGCTCCCACCTGAAGGACTTCTACGCCAACCTCGGCGCCCGGGTGCGCGACCTCAGCGAGTTCCTGGCCGAGGTCGGACTGCCGGAACCGCAGCGGGAGGTGCCGGTCCGGGTCACCTACCAGGACGCCTGTCATCTGGTCCACGCCCAGCGCATCAGCCGGCAGCCGCGCGACCTGATCCGGGCTCTGCCCGGGGTCCAGTTCACCGAGATGGCCCACCCCGACATCTGCTGTGGCTCGGCCGGGATCTACAACGCCGTGCAGCCGGAGATGTCGCAGCGCATCCTGGACGAGAAGCTGGACGACCTGCTGGCCACTGACGCGGAGCTGGTCGTGAGCGCCAACCCAGGCTGCCAGATGCAGCTGGAGGCCGGACTGCGGGGCCGGGGCCGGGCCGACGTCGGGGTCGCCCACCTGGCCGAGCTGCTGGTCCGGGCCTACGAGGAGTAGGCCAAACCCCGCGGCAGTCAGCTCGGGCCGGCATCCTTCACCGCCGGGAGAACGGCGGTCTTGACCTCGGGCGCCTCCCCGTCGACCGCCTTCATCACCGCGGTGGCGACCTCGGGGCCGGCCTCCACGCGCATGGCGGCGATGGTCACGTTGTCCGGCGCCCCGAGCTCGCGGCAGCGGGCGATGATGCGGCCGATCCCGTTCGCCAGGTCAGGGTCGTCCAGGATCCCCCCCATCTCCTCGACTCCAACCCCCGCCGTCTCCACCCCATCGCTGCAGAGCACCAGCAGGTCGCCGT
>JBBSHA010000081.1:0-8346 GCA_038253595.1 Candidatus Dormibacterales bacterium | reverse complement strand
CGCCTGGACGCCATTCCCTACCTCTTCGAGCGGGAGGGCACGAACTGCGAGAACCTGCCCGAGTCGCACGAGTTCCTGCGCGCCCTGCGCGCCCACGTCGACGCCAGGTGGCCCAACCGGATGTTGCTGGCCGAGGCCAACCAGTGGCCGGAGGACGCGGTCACGTACTTTGGCGGGGGCGACGGCGACGAATGCCACATGTGCTTCCACTTCCCGGTGATGCCGCGCCTGTTCATGGCGCTGCGGATGGAGGACCGCTTCCCGATCATCGACATCCTGGCCCAGACGCCGGCCATCCCGGCCACCGCGCAGTGGGCGATGTTCCTGCGCAACCACGACGAGCTGACCCTGGAGATGGTCACCGACGAGGAGCGCGACTTCATGTACCGGGCTTACACCCGCGACCCCGAGGCACGCATCAACCTCGGCATCCGGCGCCGGCTGGCCCCCCTGCTGCAGAACAACCGGCGCCGGATCGAGCTGATGAACGGCCTCCTCTTCTCGCTGCCGGGCACCCCGGTCCTCTATTACGGCGACGAGATCGGGATGGGCGACAACATCTACCTTGGCGACCGCAACGGGGTGCGCACGCCGATGCAGTGGAGCGCGGACCGCAACGCCGGCTTCTCCACCGCCAACCGCCAGCGCCTCTTCCTGCCCGTGATCCTGGACCCCGAGTACCACTACGAGGCGGTCAACGTCGAGACCCAGGAGGCCAACCCCCAGTCGCTGCTCAACTGGATGCGGCGGCTGATCGCGCTGCGCCGCCGGCATCCGGCCTTCGGCCGCGGCTCGATCGAGTTCCTGCACCCGGACAACCGCAAGGTGATCGCCTTCGTCCGCAGGAACGGCGAGCAGCTGATCCTGGTCGTGGCCAACCTCTCCCGCTTCGCGCAGTACGCGGAGATCGACCTGTCGGCTCACCAGGGCCTGGTCCCGGTCGAGCTGTTCGGGCGCACCGAGTTCCCGCGGATCGGCGAGCTACCCTACCTGGTCACGCTCGGACCCCACGCCTTCTACTGGTTCGCGCTGGAGCCCCAGCGGGTCGAGCCTGCGGCCGAGATCGAGGCGCTGGCGCCCGAGCTGAGCCTGGACACGCCGGGCCTGGAGCGGGTGCTGGCTGCCTACCTGGTGCGCCAGCGCTGGTTTGGCGCCAAGAGCCGCAGGCTCAAGGATGTGCGCGTGGTGGACAGCGTCAGCATCGCCGACGCCGAGCTGAAGTTCGTCGAGGTCCAGTACGCGGAGGGCGACCCCGATACCTACGTGCTCCCGCTCAGCCGGGACGGCCAGGGCCGGGTCGGGGATGCGATGCGTCAGCCCGGCTTCAACGGCTACCTGCTTGATTCGATCCAGCACCGGCGCCGGTTCCGGGGCTGGGCCGGCGACGTGATCGGGCTGCCCACCGCCGAGCTGGGGCACCTGCGCGGCTCGGTAGACGAGGAGCTGACGCCCAACCTCTCCTCGGCCGAGCAGAGCAACAACTCGGTGATCTTCGGGGAGCGGCTGATCCTGAAGCTGTACCGGCACGTCGAGGAGGGGGTCAACCCCGACCTGGAGATGGCGCGGTTCCTGACTGACCGCGGCTTCCCCAACATCGCCCCGGTGGCCGGCGTGCTGCTCTACCGCCTCGACCGCGACCGCACCGCCACCCTGGGCATGCTCCAGGCCTACGTCCCCCACCAGGGCGACGGCTGGTCCCAGGCGCTCCGGGACCTCGAGATCTGCGACGAGACGACCATCGAGCGCTACCTGCCGCTGGCCGCTCTGCTCGGGCAGCGCACGGCCGAGATGCACCTCGCCCTGGCCTCGGTGCCCGACGATCCCAGCTTCGCGCCGGAGACGACCTCGATGCTCGACGCCCGCTCCATCTACCAGTCGATCCGCACCCTCAGCGGCCAGGTGTTGACCCAGCTTCGCGCCCAGCTGATTCGGCTGGAGGGCGAGGCGGCCGACGGCGCCCGGGAGGTGCTGGCGGCCGAGGGCCGGGTCCTGGAGCGGCTGCGCAGCCTGCTCAACCGGCCGATCTCGGCCCACCGGATCCGCTGCCACGGTGACTACCACCTGGGCCAGGTCCTCTTCACGGGGGGCGACTTCGTGATCGTGGACTTCGAGGGCGAGCCCGCCCGGCCGCTGCGCGAGCGGCGCCTCAAGCGCTGGGCGATGAAGGACGTGGCCGGGATGCTGCGCTCGTTCGCGTACGCCGGCCACGCGGCGGCGGTCGAGTGCTCGGGGTCGTGGGCAGCCCAGTCGGCCGCGGCCTTCCTCGACTCCTACGTCGCGACGGCGGGCACGGCACCGTTCATGCCGCGTACCGTGGAAGAGCGCAACGTCCTCCTGGGCGCGATGCTCCTGGAGAAGGCGCTCTACGAGCTGCGCTACGAGCTGGACAACCGCCCCGACTGGGTGCCCATCCCGCTCCGCGGAATTCTGGAACTGGTGAACGAATGATGATGGCCTCCGGACCGACCAGCCTGCTCACCGAGGACGACATCTTCCTGTTCAACGAGGGCAGCCACTTCCGCCTCCACCGCAAGCTGGGGGCCCACGCGACTGCCGCCGGCACTCATTTCGCGGTCTGGGCGCCCAACGCCGAGACGGTCTCAGTGATCGCCGACTTCAACGGCTGGGACCCGGGCGCGAACCCGCTGCGCGCCCGCGGCGGCTCGGGGATCTGGGAGGGCTTCATAGCCGCCGCCGGGCCCGGAACCGTCTACAAGTACCACGTGGTCGCCCGGGGCCGCCTTCACCAGGCGGCCAAGGCCGATCCCATGGGCTTCTTCGCCGAGGTCGCCCCCAAGACCGGCTCGATCGTCTGGAACCTGGACTACCGCTGGGGCGACGCCGCCTGGATGGGGTCCCGGGCAAAGCCCAACGCGGCCACCGCCCCCTGGTCCATCTACGAGATGCATCTGGGCTCCTGGATGCGGGTGCCCGGCGACGGCAACCGCTCCCTCAGCTACCGGGAGCTGGCCCCCCGCCTGGCCGACTACCTGGAGCGAATGGGCTTCACCCACGTCGAGTTCCTGCCCCTCATGGAGCATCCCTTCTTCGGGTCGTGGGGCTACCAGTCCACCGGCTACTTCGCGCCCAGCAGCCGGTTCGGCACCCCCCAGGACCTGATGCACCTGGTGGACCATCTCCACCAGCGCGGGATCGGGGTGATCCTGGACTGGGTGCCCTCCCATTTCCCGACCGACGAGCACGGGCTGGGCTACTTCGACGGCACCCACCTCTACGAGCACGCCGATCCCCGGCGCGGATTCCACCCCGACTGGAACAGCTACATCTTCAACTACGGCCGTCACGAGGTCCGCAGCTTCCTGATCTCGAGTGCCCTCTTCTGGCTGGAGAGGTACCACGTGGACGGGATCCGGGTGGACGCGGTCGCCTCCATGCTCTATCTCGACTACTCGCGCCGGGCCGGGGAGTGGATCCCCAACGAGCACGGGGGGCGCGAGAACATCGAGGCCATCGACCTGCTTCGCCGCTTCAACGCCGAGGTCTACGGCGCCCACCCGGACGTCCAGACCATGGCGGAGGAGTCGACCGCCTGGCCCATGGTCTCCCGACCGCCGTACGTGGGTGGCCTCGGATTCGGCATGAAGTGGGACATGGGCTGGATGCACGACTCGCTCGACTTCATGGAGCGGGAGCCGATCCACCGCCGCTTCCACCACGGCAAGCTGACCTTCCGCTCGATCTACGCCTTCAGCGAGAACTTCGTCCTCCCGCTCTCCCACGACGAGGTGGTGCACGGCAAGGGGTCCCTGATCAACAAGATGCCAGGTGACGCGTGGCAGAAGTTCGCCAACCTGCGCCTGCTCTACGGCTACATGTTCGCCACCCCGGGTAAGAAGCTGCTGTTCATGGGCGCCGAGTTCGGCCAGTGGAAGGAGTGGAACCACGACGGGGCGCTGGACTGGCAGCTCGCCTCGGAGCCCGCGCACGCCGGGGTCGCGCGCTGGCTGGCAGACCTGAACCGGCTCTACCGCGGGGAGCCGGCGCTGCACCGGCTCGACTTCGAGCCGGCCGGCCACGATTGGATCGACGCCAACGACTCCGAGCAGTCGGTGATCTGCTGGATGCGCCACGGCGGCGGACGCGACGTGGCGGCGGTCCTCAACTTCACCCCGGTGCCCCGGCCCGGCTACCGCGTCGGGGTACCCCGGCCGGGCCGCTGGCGCGAGCTGCTGAACAGCGACGCCGAGGCCTATGGCGGCAGCGGCTGGGGCAACCAGGGCGGGGTGGAGGCGGAGGCGGCGCCCTGGCACGGGCGCCCCCAGTCGCTGATGCTGTCGCTGCCGCCCCTGGGCGCCCTCTTCCTGACCGACGCCCCGGAGCCGGTTCCGCCCGCCCCGGAGCCGGCCCCCGCCCCGGCCTGACCCCCCGGCCACCCCGGCCGGTATCCTTACCGCCGCGTGAGACCTCTGCACCTGGCGCTGGTCTGGCACATGCACCAGCCGTACTACAAGGACGACCTGACGCAGACCTACCTGCTGCCCTGGGTCCGGCTCCGCTCCACCAAGGACTACCACAAGATGGCCGCCCTGCTGGACGGCTACCCGCGAGTCCGCCAGACCTTCAACCTGGTGCCCTCGCTGCTGGCCCAGATCGGCGACCGCGGGAACGCCGCCGACCAGGACCTCTTCCTCAACCTCAGCCGCAAGCCGGCGGCCGAGCTGACCGCCGAGGAGCGCCAGTTCATCCTCCGCTGGATGCGCGAGTCACCACGCTTCCTCAGGGTCCAGGCGTCGCCCCGCTACTCGGAACTGGCCGCCCGGGCCGAGACCGAGGCCTTCAGCGCGGGCGACATCCTGGACCTCCAGGTCTGGTACAACCTGGCCTGGTGCGACCCCGCCTGGGCCGACCACGACCCCCGCCTGTCCGCCCTCAAGGCCCGGGACCGCGACTTTGGCGAGGCTGACAAGGAGACCCTCTTCGGGGTCATGGCCGAGCTGGTGGCGCAGGTCATCCCCAAGTACGCCGAGCTGGCCGCCCGGGGCCAGGCGGAGCTGACCTTCTCGCCCCACTACCACCCCATCCTGCCCCTCCTGGCCAACGTCGAGTCGGCCCGCGTCGCGATTCCCCAGCTGGTCCTACCCGAGCGCCACTACGCCCACCCGGAGGCGGCCGAGCGCCAGATCGTGTCCGGCCGGGAGGCGTTCGAGAGGGCGCTCGGTATTCGCCCCCGGGGCATGTGGCCACCCGAGCTGGCGGTGGGGGAGAGCGTGGCCTCGATGGCGGTCAGGGCGGGCGTGGAGTGGATGATCTCCGACGAGGAGGTGCTCGCCCGCTCGCTGGAGACCCACCTCGCGCGCGACGGGGAAGGCCGGTTCCACCAGCCGGAGCTGATGTACCTGCCCTGGTCGGTCGAGCGCGACGGCGGGCGGGTGAGCATGGTCTTTCGGGACGGGCTCCTCAGCAACCTGATCGGTTTCGACTACAACCGGGTGCACGCGCAGGAGGCGGTCCGCGACTTCATGGGCCGCCTGCGACGGATCCAGCAGCAACAGGGGGACGAGCGCGACTTCCTGGTGACGGTGGCGCTCGACGGCGAGAACGCCTGGGACTTCTATTCGCGCGAGGGCCACGACTTCCTGAACGGGCTCTACTCCGAGCTGAATGCGGCCGAGGACATCGTGTGCACGACGGTCGCCGACTTCCTGGACCGCCGCCCCCAGCGCAACCAGCTGCCCCGTCTCCACACCGGCAGCTGGATCGGGGCCAGCCTCGATACCTGGATCGGCGATCCCGAGCACAACACCGCTTGGGACCTGCTGGCGGAGACCCGGGACTGGCTGGAGGACCACACCCGGCGCCACGGCGGTTCGCCGGCCGCGGAGGCGGCCTGGCGCGAGATCATGATCACCGAGGGCTCCGACTGGTATTGGTGGTTCAGCCGCAAGCACGACTCGGGCATGGACACGATCTGGGACAACCAGTTCCGCCTCCACCTTCGCAACGTCTACAAGCTGCTCGGAGCCCGGGTCCCGCCCGCCCTCTTCCGGCCCATCCTGGAGCGCGCGGCACGCGACGAGCGCCGGCTGCCCCAGGGAGAGTTCACGCCGACCGGTCCGGCCGACCGGGCCTGGGAGCAGGCGGGGCGCTACGAGGTGGGCAGCGGCTTCGGTGCCCTGCACAAGCCGGTGGAGCTGGTCGAGCGCGTCCTCTACGGCTCGGACTCCGGCCACCTCCACGTGCGCGTCGACAGCCCCCAGAGCGCCGAGCAGCTGGAGGCGTCCGGCCACTCCTTCTGGCTCTACATCTCCGGCAGCCCGGCCGCCACCGCGGGGGAGGGCGCCGAGCACTTCGCGGCTCCGCTCCGGGCCCCCGGCCGGGCCGATCTCGGCTTCGAGGCGGGGACCGTGGTCAGGGCCCAGGGCGGCGTGGTCACCGTGGGACGGCTCGACGGCGACCCCGGCGGCGCGGTCGCGGTGGGCTCGGCCCCCGCCCCCTCGCCGCTCTGCTTCTCGGTTCCCTACGAGCTGCTCGGCAAGGCGGGCGGGGAGCCGATCCAGGTGGTGGTGGTGGCGGCCCGCGACGGGCGGGACGTGGAGCAGGTGCCGCCGATCGGCTCGCTCGGCCTCCGGGTGCCCCGGGGAGCGGCCCCGGCCGCCGGCTCCGGCCGCCCGCTCCGGATCCTGATCGCGTCCGCTGAGGTGGCACCCTACGCCAAGGCGGGCGGGCTCGCCGACGTCACCGCCGCCCTGGCCAAGGAGCTCCACCGGCAGGGCCACGACGTGCGCCTGGTGCTCCCCCGCTACCGCCAGGTGGCGGTCGCCGGCCTCCAGGTCGCCGTGGCCGGGCTCGCGGTCCCACTCGGCACCGCCAGCGTCGAGTGCACGATCCTGGAGGGGCGGCTGGGCGAGGTGCCCGTGTACTTCGTGGACTGCCCCCAGCTCTTCGACCGCGACGGCCTCTACGGGTTCGGGGACGACGACGCCCGCTTCATCTACCTGTCGCGGGCCGCGATCGAGATGCTGCGCCCCCTCCAGTTCGTGCCCGAGGTCATCCACGTCCACGACTGGCAGACCGCGCTCGTCCCCAACCTGCTCGAGCGGCTGTACCGGGGCGACCCCGAGCTGGCCGGCGTGGCCACCGTGCTGACCCTGCACAACCTCGCCTTTCAGGGCAACTTCGGCTCGGGCAGCCTGCAGCTGGCGGGCCTGGAGGGGTGGGGCCTGATGAAGGTCGGGATCCCGCACCTGGACGATGTGGTGAACCTGCTCGGCCGCGGCGTGCACCACGCCGACATGGTGACCACGGTCAGCGAGCGCTACGCCCTGGAGATCCAGCGACCGGAGTTCGGGGAGGGCCTGGACGAGCTGATCCGGTCCCACGCCGAGAAGCTGCAGGGGATCGTCAACGGCATCGACATCGAGGTCTTCGATCCCTCCCGCGACCCGCTCATCCCGTACCAGTACTCGGCCGAGGACCCGGCCGCCAAGGCGCTGGACCGGGCCGCGCTGCGGGCGGAACTGGGCCTGGAGGACAGCGGGGCGCCCCTGATCGCGTTCATCTCCCGCTTCTACGAGCAGAAGGGCCTCGAGCTGATCGAGGGGGCGCTGCCGGCCCTGGGGGCGCTCGACGTCCAGCTCGCCGTGCTCGGCACCGGCGACCGCCGCTACGAGGACATGTTCCGGTTCGCGGCGGCCGGACGCCCGGGCCGGGTCGCCGCCCACCTCGGTTTTGACGCCGGCCTGGCGCAGCGTCTGTACGCGGGGGCGGACATGCTGCTGATGCCGTCCCGCTTCGAGCCCTGCGGCCTGGCCCAGCTGATCAGCCTGCGTTACGGCACCATCCCGATCGTGCGCGCCACCGGCGGGCTCGCCGACACCGTGCGCAACTTTGACGCTGTCACCGACACCGGGGTCGGCTTCGTGTTCGACGCCTACGACCCCTGGCAGCTTTTCGCCGCCGTGGTCCGGGCCTCGGAGACCTTCCGCCACCGCGACACCTGGCGCCGGCTGGTGGAGAGGGCGATGCGGGAGGACGTGTCCTGGGCCCATTCGGCGGCCCAGTACGTGCAGGCCTACCGGGCGGCCGTGGCCAGCCACGGCGATCGCTGGGGCGTGGTTACGGTGGGGGGCCGGGCCGGGTCGACGGGCACCTGAAAAAAAGGGAGGCCGGGCGCTCTTGGCGCCCGGCCTCTTTCAATTCGTTGGTCCGTCCCGACCCGGGTGGCGAGGAAGGTTCCTTGGGCTGTTGGAAGCCCGATCCTTCAGTTCGGCCCCTGAGGGCGCGAATCTCTGTGGGCTGGACCCTCCAGCTATCCCGATCGGGACGGTGACGACCACTCCGGCGGCTCAGCCATAGGCACCTCGCTGACTGACGTTCGGTTTGTAT
>JBBSHA010000080.1:0-8363 GCA_038253595.1 Candidatus Dormibacterales bacterium | reverse complement strand
GGCCGGCGCCCTGGCCCTTGCCATCGGGGTTCTCGGAAGCCCCATGGAGGCCGTGGGCGGCGCCCTGGTGGCGGCGGGGCTCGGTCTGCTCCGTTCGGCCGAGAGCCGGGAGCTGAGCGCCTGAACCCGGCCCCCCTGACCCCGACCGCCGCTCCAGCGTCGCCCGTCCTGCTCCTGCTGGGCGTCGTGGGTGCCGCCGGGGCGCTGCTGATCGGCGGTGGCCTGGGAGCGGGAACGGCCGCCCCGCTGGCCCCGGTCGCGCCGCCGGCTCGGGCCATGCTGGCCGCCTGCGCCGCCGCCCTGGTGATCGCGGTGGTGCTGGCTCCCGCCCGCGGCGGCCGGGTCGACCTGCTGGCGGCGGGGATGGCCGCCCTGGGCGTCCTGGCCGCGCTGGCCGCGGCGCCCGACCCGACCGCGGCCGCGGTCCTGCTCCTGCTGCTGGCCGCGCTTCATGCCGCCCGGCCCGGGCTCCGCCCGTTCGCCGTGCGGATGCGGGGGCCGGCTTTCGGGGCGATGCTGCTGGGCTTCGGCTGGTTTCTGGCCCGTGCCGCCGGGCCGGTCTGGATGGGACGGACCGGGGCGGTGCTGCTGGTGCTCGGGCTGACCGCCATCGCCGGCCTGGTCCCCTACCTGGGGGAATTCGAGGCCGGCGAGCCCACCGCCTCGTCGACGCTGGTCTGGACCGCGTTCTTGGCGCCGGTGCTGGTGCTGGCCATACCGGGCCGCCTGCTCCCGCTGTTGACCGCCTCGGAGGGTGAGGTCTTTGGGGCGGCGCTGATCGCCATGGGGTTGCTCAACCTCGGCTGGGGGACGCTTGCGGCCTGGCGTGCGGCCGACACCGGGCTCGCCTGGCGCTACTCGTTTCTGGCCGACTGGGGGCTGGCGCTGGTGGGAATCGGGCTGCTGCTCCCGGACGGCCGCCGGGCCGGATTCCTGGTCCTGCTCTCGATCGTGCTCGTCCGGCTGCCGCTCTACCTGTGGTCGCGGCCGGTACTGCTGGGCCGTGTCCCGGCCCGGTCCGGCCCGGTCAACCTCCTGCTGGGGGTGATGCTGGCGGGCGCCGCCCCCTTCGCCGGCCTCTATCCCCGGCTGCTGCTGCTGAGGGTGGCAACCGGCCTCTACTGGCCGCTGGCGCTGGTGCTGCTGGGAGGGATGCTGCTCTGGGTGGCCCACGCCCTCCGGCTCGGCCTCTCCGCCGGCCGCCCGGCAGGGCGCACGGCTGTCGGCGTCGCTCTGGCCGCGCTCCTGAGCCTGGCCCTGGGCCTGGTCCCGGGCGTCTTCCTGGCGGTGGCCGGGCTGTGAGCGGCGCGTTAAGCGGGCCGATGTGTAGGTGAGCTGGCTCGACCTCGCCACCCACACGGCCGCTCTCCTCCTCTACCCTGGCCTGCTCGTGACCGCCCTGGCCGGCCTGCCTGCCGAGGCCCTGGCGGCCTGGGCGCTGGCCGATCGCCGGCGCGGTTGGGGACGCGCCGCCCGGCGGGTGGCGACGAGCCTGCGGCCAACCCCCGGCCATCCGGCCGCCCTGCCCCCGCTGGCGGCGACCGCGGCCCTGCTGGTGCTGGTGGCCGCGACCCAGCTGGCGGCCCCGCTCAGCCCGGTGCCGGGTTCCGAGCGCAACCTGCTGCCGGCGGTGGTGGCGCTGGCCGGAGCGGCCTGGCTGACCTGGGCCTGGGGCTGGGAGCGGCCGGGCTGCGACCCCGGGCTTCTACTGATGGTCCAGGGCTGCTGGCTGGTATCGGTCCTGGGGCCGGTGATCGCGCTGGAGAACCTGCGTCCCCAGGTCCTGGGGACGATTGTGGTGCCGGCTCTGCTGCCCCTCAAGCTGGCGTGCGCCGTGCTCTACCTGCTCTGCCTCCCGGTCCTCCTCCACCTGGCCGCCGAAGCCGCGCCCCAGGGCCTGCCCGGCCACGCCTCGCCGGCGGGCCCCAGCCTCGAGCAGGCCGGCTTCACGGCGGTGCGGGTCCTGCTCTGGCTGCCCTACTGCGGCCTCTTCGCCTCTGTCTTCCTGCCCCCCGGCGACGACCTGGCGGGGCTGGCCCGCTTCGCGGGGGGCACGGTCCTGGCCGCGCTCGCCGCGGTCGGCCTGGGGGTGCTGCTGCGCCGGAGCCGGGCGCACACCGCCCGCCGCCTCTATCTGCGGCTGGTGGTGCCCTTCGCCGTTTTCACCCTGGGCGTCTCGATCCTGGCTGCTCTCGTGACCTAGTCCAGGCACCAAATCCAGGTGTTGCCGTTGGGTTGCACCCCCACATCCGGGGTGTATGATGGCCGGACCCGGCGCGTCCCAGCTCTCGTCACACCCCAACTGCCTTGAAAGTGCTCAACTCGGTGCTCGGCATCTGGTCGTCCGACATGGGGATCGACCTCGGCACGGCGAACACGCTGATCCACGTCCGCGGTCGCGGGATAGTGCTCGACGAACCGAGCGTCGTCGCAGTCAGCCGCCGCAGCGGGCAGATTCTCAGCGTGGGTGCGGACGCGCGCCGCATGCTCGGCCGCACGCCGGCCGACATCGTCGCCATGCGCCCTCTCAAGGACGGCGTGATCGCCGACTTCGAGCAGACCCAGCAGATGATCCGGTACTTCATCGCCCGGGCCCACAACCGCGACTGGCACGTCTCCCATCCGCGGGTGGTGGTGGGCGTGCCCAGCGGCGTGACCGAGGTCGAGAAGCGGGCCGTGATCGACGCCGCCATCAGCGCCGGGGCCCGGGAGGCGCACCTGATCGAGGAGCCGATGGCGGCCGCGATCGGCGCCGGGCTCCGGATCCAGGAGCCAGGGGGTTCGATGATTGTGGACATCGGCGGCGGCACCACGGAGGTCGCGGTGATCAGCCTGGGCGGCGTGGTGGCCGCCGAGTCGGCGCGGGTGGGCGGAGACGAGATGGATGCCGCGATCGCCCAGTACGTGCGCCGCCACCTCGGCCTCCTGATCGGCGAGCGCACCGCCGAGGACATCAAGGTGGCGATGGGCTCGGCCTTCCCGCAGCCCGAGGAAAGGTCCTTCACCGTGCGCGGCCGCGACCTCGTGACCGGGCTGCCCCAGCTGGTGGAGATGACCACCGCACACGTCCGGGAGGCCCTCACCCCGGTGCTGGTCGGCATCGTCCGCTCGATCCGGGCCACGCTGGCCGCCACCCCCCCAGAACTGGTCGGCGACATCATGGACGAGGGCATCGTGCTCTGCGGTGGCGGCGCCCTGGTCTCCGGCCTGGACGCATTGATCGCACACGAGACGCTGATGCCGGTGCGGATCGCAGAGTCGCCGCTCACCTGCGTGGTCCGCGGAACCGGGATCGTGCTCGAGGAGATCGACGTCCTGAAGCGGGTCCTGCTCACCGAGCGCCGCGTGCGCGCCCTTCGCTACTGATGCGCGGCTGATGCGGCGGACCCGGGCGGCCGGCTCCGGCTCCTTCGTCACGGCGGCGGCGCTGATGGTGGTCCTGGTGCTGGTCACCCAGCTGCCGGCATTGGCGGCACCCCGGGCTGCTGCGCGGGGCACGCTGGCCCCTCTGGAGGCGCTCGCCACCGGCGCCGGCTCGTTGGTCGCGGGGGCGGCCGCCGGCTTCACCGACGCCGGCCGGCTGCGCTCCGACAACGAACGGCTGGCGGCGGAGAACGGACGCCTGCGCGGCCGGCTGGCCTCGCTCCAGGCTGCCGGCCAGGAAAACGACGAGCTGCGCCGGGCCCTCGACTTCCAGCGGGGCTACGGCCAGCGCACCCTCACCGCCCAGGTGATCGGCCGCGGCCCCGACGCCTTCACCCGCTCGCTGAGCATCGACCGCGGTAGCTCGAGCGGGGTGCGGTCGGGGATGATCGTGGTGACCGGCTTCGGGCTGGTCGGGCGGGTGCGGGAGGTCGCGCCCGGCTGGGCCTCGGTCCAGACGGTGGGCGACCCCACGCTCCGGGTCAACGCCTACGCCGTGGGGTCGAACCTGGAGGGCACGGTGAGCGGCGGTCCGGGGCCGCTGGAGATGGCGGTCATCCCGCGCCCCGGCGTGGCGGGCGACGCCGGCGCCTGGGTCCTCACCTCGGGCATCGGCGGCGGTTACCCGCGGGGCATCGCCGTGGGCCGCATCATCCAGTTCCAGCACCGGGACTCGGCCACCGCCCAGCGGGCGGAGCTGGCGTGGGCCAACGATCTGCAGGCCGTCACCGCGGTGCTGGTGCTGACCGGCTTCGAGCCCCGGTGAGAGCTCTCGCCGCGGCCCTGCTGGTGACTGTGGCAGCGCTCTTCCAGCTGACCCAGGTTGGCCGCTTCGCGGCAGCGGGCGGGGCGCCCAGCCTGGTTCTGGTCGCCGTCGTCTGCCTGGCCTGGCTGGGCGGAGCCCGGGCGGGCCTGGGGTCGGCGCTCGGCAGCGGGCTGCTGCTGGACCTCGGGGGGCAGGGGCCGCTCGGGGTGCACGCCCTGGCCCTGATCCCGGCGGCCTGGCTGGGCACCCGCGGCGCGCGGCACGTGGGCGGCGGCCGACTGCCCGCAGTGGCGGCGGTGGCGGCCCTGGCCACGATCGCCTACGAGCTGGTGGTGGGCGGGTTCGCCGAAACCCTCGGCCACGCCGGGCTCGGCCTTCCCGGGCTGCTCCCGGCACTGGCCGGCTCCTGCCTTTGGAACGCGCTGCCGGCGCCGGCCGGCCTGCTCCTGCTGGAGCGCCTGGAGCGGGGGCTGGTGGCGGCGTGATGCTCGGCGCCGGCCGCTGGGTGGACCTGGGCGGCAGCTCGCCCCGGCCCGGCTGGTCGCCGCGCCTGCTCGGCTTCGTGCTTCTGTTCAGCCTCGCGACCGGGCTGCTGGGGGGACGGTTGGTCCAGCTCCAGGTCGGCCAGGGCAGTCGCCTGGCGGCGGCGGGCGACGGCAACCGAGTCCACCGCGAGGTGCTGGAGGCGGAACGGGGCATCATCTACGACCGCCACGGCACCCAGCTGGCGATCAACCGGCCGGCCTGGAGCCTGCTGGTCGTGCCCGCCGAGCTGCCGCTCGACGCCGGCCGCCGCCAGGCCGAGCTGGAGCGCCTGGCCCAGCTCGCGGGGCGGAGCGGAGCCGACCTCCGGGCCCTGCTGGCCCGGGCGCCCGATGCCCAGGCCCCGGTCACCGTGCGCGACGACCTCGAGCCGGCGGCCGCCCAGGCGCTGGCGGAGAGGCTGCCCGGGCTACCTGGCGTGCGCCTGGTCGGCCACCCGGTCCGCAACTACGTCGACGGCCGGCTCTTCTCCCACGTGATCGGCTACACCGGCCGCATCGACCCCGACGAGTACGGCCGGCTGCGCGGGGCCGGTTACCGTCCCGACCAGCTGCTGGGCAAGTCGGGCGTGGAGGCCGGCCTGGAGGCCGACCTGCGGGGCCGCGACGGCTGGGCCGACGTCGAGTACGACGCCCAGGGCGAGGCTGCCCGGACCCTGCGCCGGCAGGCCCCGCTGGCTGGGGATTCGGTGTACCTATCGATCGACTCCGGCCTCCAGCAAAGGGTGGCGGGTCTGCTCCAGGAGGGGATCGGCAGGGCCGGCCGCCAGGCTGGCGCGGCGCTGGTGGTGGACACCCGCGACGGGGAGTTGCTGGCGATGGCCAGCGCGCCCGGCTTCGACGCCAACGCCCTCTCCCGGGGGATCGGAGGGGCCGACTACGCGAGGCTGCTCCAGGATCCCGCCAAGCCCCTCTACGACCGGGCCGCCGCCGGCCTCTACCCGCCCGGCTCGACTTTCAAGATGATCACAGCCGCGGCCGCCCTGGAGGAGGGCCGGATCGGCGCCGGCAGCACCCTTCCCTGCCCGGCCGCGATCAGCTACGGCGGCTGGACCTACCGCAACTGGGCCGGCTACGACATGGGTGCCATGAACGTCCGCAAGGCGCTCGCGGTCTCCTGCGACACCTTCTTCTACGTCGCCGCCGAGCAGGTCGGCGACCGCCCGCTGGCCCGCTACGCACGAGCGTTCGGATATGGCCGGGCGCCCCACCTGGAGATCCCCCGGCCGGCCGCCGGCATCGTCCCCGACCGGGACTGGCTGGCCGCCACCTGCGGCGCCGGACCCGAGTGCCGGTGGAACCCCGGGGAGACGCTGACCATGGGGATCGGCCAGTCCTACCTGCTGACCACCCCCCTCATCCAGGCCATGTACACCAGCGCCCTGGCCAACGGAGGCACGCTCCTCAGCCCGACGCTGGTCAGCCAGGTCCGGGACCCCGCCGGCGCCCCCGTCCGGAACGCGGCGCCGGCCCCGGCCGGCCGGCTTCCGGTCTCGCCGGACAACCTGGCCACCGTCCGCCAGGGCATGCATGACTGCATGAACGCCGCCTATGGCACCGGCTTCCGCTTCCGGGCGGCCGGGTTCAGCCACGACGGGGGCTGCAAGACCGGCACCGCCCAGTACGGCGGGTCCGGCACCGCCCTCCCCGAGCACGCCTGGTTCCTGATGTTCACGCCCTTCGACAACCCCGAGGTGGCGATCGTGGTCCTGGTGGAGGGGGGCGGTGAGGGCAGCGACACGGCGGAGCCGATTGCGGTCGGGATCGCCGACTACTACTACTCCCACCGGGACGCGATCCGGGCGCCGGGCCCCGCTTGAACCGCAGCGGTCCGCTGCAGCGCCTGGACCACCTCCAGGTCATGGTGGTGGCCGCTCTCAGCGGGCTGGGGCTGATGACCCTCTATTCGGCCGGGGGCTCCGCATTCCACCGCCAGCTGTTCTTCCTCGGCCTCGGCGTCGCGGCCTACGCCGCTGCCGCGGCCCTCGACTACCGTTGCCTGCGGGCGGCGGCACCGTGGCTGTACGGGGCCTGCCTGCTGCTGCTGCTGGCGGTCGCGGTGAACGGGCACTCCCGCCTCGGCGCCCAGCGCTGGCTGGCGGTCGCGGGGACCCCGGTCGAGCCGTCGGAGGTGGCCAAGCTGCTGCTGGTGGTGGTGCTGGCGGCCCGCGCCGCCCGGGCCCCGAGGATCGGGCCGCGGGCGCTTGCGGAACTGTGCGGGATCGCGCTGCCACCCCTGCTCCTGGTCCTGGCCGAGCCCGACCTCGGCACCGCGATCGTGCTTGCGGCCCTGCTCCTGGGCGTCCTCTTCCTGGGCGGGGCGTCGCGCCTCAGCCTGGCCGCCCTGGCCGCCGGCACCGTCGCCATCGTGCCCCTGGTGCCCCACCTCCTCCGCGGTTACCAACGCCGGCGGCTGGAGATCTTCCTCGACCCCGGCCGGGACCCGCTGGGGGCCGGCTACAACCTACTCCAGGCCCGGATCGCCGTCGGTTCCGGGGGCTGGTTCGGGCAGGGCTGGATGCACGGCATGAACGGCCGCCTGGGCTACGTGCCGGAGCGCACCACCGACTTCGCCTTCGCCATCTACGCCGAGCAGTTCGGCCTCGCCGGGGGCCTGCTCCTGCTGCTTCTCTTCGCGATCCTGATCGGCCGCCTGGCCCGCTCCGCCGCGCTCGCCCCGGACCGCTTCGGGGCCCTGCTCTGCGCGGGGGTGGCGGTGGTCGTCGCCACCCAGGTGGCGCAGAACGTGGGCATGAACATCGGGCTGACGCCGATCGCGGGCATCCCGCTGCCTCTGGTCTCGAGCGGCGGGTCGGCCCTGGTCGCGGGGATGGCCGGCCTGGGCCTGGTCCAATCGGTCCAGCTCCGCCGCCTCGCCGTGCTCCACAATCGGAGCCCGGCCCCAGGGCGCCCACTGCTCCGCGGTCCGGGAACGGTGCACCTCCCCCTGTAGTAGAATTCCCGATCGTGTCCAGCCCCAGCGGATCGCTGTCGGCCGTCGTCGTCTGCGGCGGGAAGCAGTACCGGGTATCGCCCGGTGACCACATCCTGGTCGACCGGGTGGCCGCCGCGCCGGGCGCGGAGCTCACCCTGGAACGGGTGCTGATGCTCGCCGACGGCGACGCGCTCAAGGTGCTGGGCAAGGACCTGGAGGGAGTCGTGGTCGGTGCCCGGGTCATCCGCCACCAGAGGGGACCCAAGATCGACGTCCTTCGCTATAAGTCCAAGAAACGGGTCCGCGTCCACCGGGGCGCGCGCGCCGACCTGTCCGCCATCGAGATTCTCAGCGTCGCCGGCAAGCGGGGTGAGGCGGCAGCCGCCCGGCCCGCCGCCAAGCCGGCCAGGGCAGCGCCCAAGCGGCCCGCCCCGGCGGCCAAGGCGCGGCCGGCGGCCGCGAGCCCAGCCGCCAAGCCGGCCAGGACCGCCAAGCCGGCCAAGCCGGCCAGGACCGCCAAGCCGGCCAGGACCGCCAAGCCTGCCAGGACCGCCAAGCCTGCCAAGCCTGCCAAGCCTGCCAAGCCTGCCAAGCCTGCCAAGCCTGCCAAGCCTGCCAAGCCTGCCAAGCCTGCCAAGCCTGCCAAGCCTGCCAAGCCTGCGGTGGGCTAGATGGCACACAAGAAGGGCGGCGGATC